>NZ_CAUUHX010000081.1:0-2595 GCF_963545075.1 uncultured Granulicatella sp. | reverse complement strand
ACATAAGTCTTTATATCTTCGAATTGGTGATTGTGTATTTGTGTGCCATCGAGTATTTTCACATGGTGCACAGGTAAGTCTAGGATATCTCGAATAAATTGTGCTGTTATTTCAGTATTACTGAAAACTTTCTTTGCCATTAAATCCATCATGGGTCTTGCATCTTTGATTCGTTCTTTCATTGTTAACACTCCTTAATTTTATTTTGAAGTGGAATAGTGGTGAGCATTCTGTCTTCATCTTCTATATACGTAAAAATACTCGAAAAATATTTTTTTATTACGAGAAATTTACCCTTCCAACAAAAATGTAACTACTTTCAATCAATCTAAATTTATGTTAGGATAAAAAGATTAGGAGGTTTTTATGACAGAGACAGAATTAACTATTGAACAACGTGCGTTGGATATTGTAAAGCAAGAATTAAATCAATATTCACCAAAGCAAATTGATACAGTATTAGCTTTGTTAGAAGATGGCAATACGGTTCCTTTTATTGCACGTTATCGTAAAGATCAAACAGGGAGTTTGGATGAAGTTCAAATTCGTGAAATAGAAGAAAGACATCGTTATTTATTAAATTTTGAGAAAAGAAAAGACGAAGTTATTCGATTAATTGATGAACAAGAAAAATTAACGGAAGAAATCTTAACAGAATTAATGAATGCTAAAACATTAACGGCATTAGAAGATATTTATCGTCCATTTAAACAAAAGAAACGTACAAAAGCGACGATTGCCAAAGAAGCAGGATTAGAGCCGCTAGCTGAATTTTTATTAGCATGTACAGCAGATGATGTTGAAGCAAAAGCTGCAATATTCGTTAACGAAGAAAAAGAAATTCTGACAGTAGAAGATGCGTTAAATGGAGCGTTAGAAATTATTGCTGAAAAAGTCTCCGATAATGCTCATTACAGAAAATTATTACGTGAATACACAGTTCAAAAAGCAATGCTTGTGACAAGTTTAAAAGATGAAGAAAAAGATGAAAAACACGTATACGAAATGTATTACGAGTATCAAGAATTGGTAAAAACAATTGTTCCACACCGAATTTTAGCAGTGAATCGTGCTGAAAAAGAAGGCGTATTAAAAGTTAACTTGGAAGTTGATACAACCATTCCATTAGAAAAAATCATGAAAAAAGAAATTTCAAATGCGGCTTCTCCATCTGCCCCATATGTGAAAGCGGCAATTGAGGATAGTGTTAAACGTTTCATTGCACCTGCGATTGAACGTGAAGTTCGTTCTGAATTAACAGAGAAAGCTCAAACTCAGGCGATTGAAATTTTTGGAGAAAATTTACAAAATCTGTTATTACAAGCACCGATGAAAGGACATGTGATCCTAGGATTAGACCCAGCGTATCGAACAGGGTGTAAGTTAGCCATTATAGATGAAACCGGGAAAGTGTTAGACAAAGCAGTCATCTATCCGCACCAAGGAGCAAGTGACTTTAAGCGAGCTCAAGCAGGAACAACATTCAAGAAATTGTTGGAAGATTATCAAGTTACTTTAGTGGCGATTGGAAACGGAACTGCAAGCCGTGAATCGGAAGCTTTTGTCAGTGAACAGATTAAAGGAATGAATCGTAAAATTTATTACACAATTGTTAGTGAAGCAGGAGCATCTGTTTATTCTGCTAGTGAGATTGCACGAAAAGAATTCCCGGATTATCAAGTAGAAGAACGTTCAGCGGTAAGTATTGCTCGTCGATTGCAAGATCCATTAGCAGAATTAGTGAAAATTGATCCAAAAGCAGTAGGAGTAGGACAATATCAACATGATGTGAGTCAAAAACAATTAGATGCCAAATTAGACATTGTGGTTGAAACTGCCGTGAATAAAGTTGGTGTCAATGTCAATACAGCAAGTGCTGCTCTATTAGAACATATTGCAGGACTAACTAAAACGACTGCTGCAAATGTGGTTGCTTACCGTGATGAAAATGGAAAATTCACCAATCGTTCACAATTGAAAAAAGTTCCTCGCTTAGGACCAAAAGCCTTTGAACAAGCAGTAGGATTTTTAAGAATTGTAGATGGTAAAAACCCACTGGATGGAACAGATATCCACCCAGAGTCTTATGAATTTGCAGAAAAGATTTTAGAAAAAATTCAAGCAACAAAAGTAGAGATTGGCACAGAAAAAGTAGAACAAGCACTATCTACTTTAGATAAAAAGGCATTATCTACTGAACTAGGAATTGGACTTGAAACTTTAGAATTAATTTTTGCCGGTTTAACCAAACCGGGAAGAGATCCTCGTGAAGAAGTTGATCCACCAATCTTAAGAAGTGATGTATTAACTATGGAAGATATTCAAGTCGGAATGGAATTACAAGGAACGATTCGTAATGTAGTAGATTTTGGGGCATTTGTTGATATTGGTGTGAAACAAGATGGATTGGTTCATATCTCAAGAATGAAACAAGGATTTGTAAAACATCCTAGTGATGTTGTTGCAGTTGGAGATATTGTAACAGTATGGGTAACTGAAATAGATATGAAAAAAGGAAGAGTAGGCTTGTCTATGCTTCCACCAAAAGAAAATAATAAATAATGTATAAAACTCCATTTAAGGTATGCTACCTCA
>NZ_CAUUHX010000080.1:0-2641 GCF_963545075.1 uncultured Granulicatella sp. | reverse complement strand
GTGATGATTGATGCCACTGTTCGATTAATTCCAGATGTTTTAGGAAATTACGAATCAGCAATTGGAGATTCCCATTCAATGGGATTATTAGAGCGTCCGCAATATACTCGACCTAGAGAATATGAAGGAATGGAAGTTCCTGAAGTATTATTTAGTGGAAATCATGCCAAAATCGCAACTTGGCAGAAAAAAGAATCTTTAAGAAGAACGTATCAAAGAAGACTCGATTTATTAGATAGTTATTCATTAGATAAAGAAGAAGAAAAGTTACTACAAGAAATTATTCAAGAAGAGAGTATGAATCATGAGTCAGAAACAATCGAATAATGATCCAGCACAAATAGTTCAAGAACAAGATTTATTGTTAAAGATGAGCCGATTATTTAAAGTTTTTGGGGATGTCACTCGGTTAAAAATTATTACTTTATTGTATGAGAAGAATGAAATGACCTTGGAAGAAATTGTTACTTGTTTGAATATGGAACAATCTGCAATTTCTCATCAACTACGAAATTTAAAAGCGAATCATATTGTTAAATCAAGAAAAGTTGGAAAATATGTTTGGTATTCTTTAGAGGATTCCCATGTACTTTCCTTATTTGAAATGGCTTTAGAACACTCAAAAGAAAATTTTAAAAAGTAAAGTGAAAATACTTTACAACTAATCATATCTATGATAAACTCTCAAAAGTGGGTAGGAGACTATCCATATAAAACGATATTCCGCTGGTTGGACATTCGGCCAAACCATGAATGTTTGTTGGAAGGAGAAAAAACATGAGCAAATTAATCGATAGCTTAACACAAGAACAATTACGTTCTGATATTCCTGCATTCCGTCCTGGTGACACTGTACGTGTTCACGCTAAGGTAGTTGAAGGAACTCGTGAGCGTATCCAAATCTTCGAAGGTGTTGTTATTAAACGTCGTGGTGCTGGCATCAGCGAAACTTATACAGTACGTAAAGTTTCTAACGGTGTTGGTGTTGAACGTACTTTCCCAGTACACACTCCACGTGTAGCACAAATCGAAGTAGTTCGTTACGGTAAAGTTCGTCGTGCTAAATTATATTACTTACGTAACTTACGTGGTAAAGCAGCACGTATCCAAGAACGTCGTCGTTAATAGAAAGACAAAACCCCTTGAATTTTCAAGGGGTTTCTTTTTATAGATTTTAATAATATGGAATAAAAATATCTCCATATTCATTTGTTGGTTTGAAAAGTGTTGCAATAAATCTAAAGAAAGTAATAATTGCAGGAATAAATGTCCATGAAAATAGGATTGAAAGAATTCCTTTTAAATTTTTTCCTTCATAGAAATAATGAATTCCAAAACTTCCTAAAAAGAACATCAATACTAATAAAATTACTTTATTAACATATCGACCGGGAATATATCCTCGATTGTTATTGGTATCATAATAGTAGTTTGACATATTGAGTTCACCTCGCTTATATTTTTAGCTATCGTAACATAGAGTGACTATACAAGTAATTATTAAAATAGAAGATAAGTAAAAACCCCTTCATCTTATAAGACGAAGGGATTATTCTATAATTGATAAAAAATTCCAATTAAAATTGTTAATAATGTAGCGTACCAATAGAAGTAGGTGCCAATTCGACTAGGCTTCTCAGATTTCTTTAAAAGAAGATGATATAGAATAGGAACAATTCCACTGATTCCAATGAAAATTAAAGCAAATACTGAAAAGTGAGATCCTACAAAATAAAAACTAATAGGATAAGCAATAAGCCAACATAAGTTAAATGCAAATGATAAGAATAGGCTCCAAATAGGAAATTCTAACTTTTCAGAATGATAACGCTCAATTGCTTTTTGTTTAAATTGAATAATACTTATTCCAAAAATTGCATAGCATAAAAATACTTGGAAAATACTGTTTGGAATTTGTTGTGTAATCATATAGTACATTAAAAAATTACCTACTGTAAATTTGGCTAAACTATTTAAAAGTACATGATATACATATGCAGAATGATTTGATTGTAGATGGAAAATCCAACTATGATTTACTCCAACAATTAATGTTGCGATAATTCCAATTCTAATACCAAAAGTTTGTACAAAATAGACAATTGGTAAAAGTAATATGAAGTTCGTTAAAAGTAGTACAACGGATTGTCCACGTTTTGGAACTTTATAAAATTTTGAATACATCATTTCTTGTAAGTTAATCATAAACAAGAAAAAATATAAAACGAGTATCCCAGAAAGAGGGATAGCATTGGTTTTAATGGCTAGAAAAAAACCTAAAAATGAATAACTGACAGGAGCTAAAAATAAACTCCATAATGGATTCGTCAATTGTTTCAAATAAGATGATTCTGAATGTGCCATGGAATTTGCGGACATATCAATTACCTCGAAAATACTTTTTGATTTCATGATAGGTAAATTAATCCAGCTTGTCAAGCAGTATTTAAACGATTACATGGCATTTTCAAAAAATAAAGGTAAATTCTCAATCTAAATTCTAGTTTAGAAATCAGTTGAATTTAGTCTGAGAAAAGATTGGGAAAATAAGGGCTTTTTGTGCCAAACTAAGTTCTAGTCGACAAAAAGAGGCTGGGCATTAAGTCTTAAAAATAGAAGAAAGCACATCCCGATTTTGACG
>NZ_CAUUHX010000079.1:0-2788 GCF_963545075.1 uncultured Granulicatella sp. | reverse complement strand
TTTAGATGGATAGTCAGGAAAGAAGGAATATGTTACTTTTATAGTGAGAAATTACTCTAGAGAAAGAAGGGTAGAAATGAAAAAGAATCGATTCATCTTAATACTATTTATTATAGCCATTGGGATGTTTTTAACAGGATTTCAATTATTTACAAATCACCACTTGCTGTATTTATTTGTGTTAGGAATTATTTTTGTAGGAATTGCCGTTCAATTAAAAAATCGTTTTATTCGGACAAATGGGATTTTCTTTGGGATATTAATGATTCTTTTAGCGGTATTTTCTACATGGGGAATTTGGATAGCGGGAAGTATTTTAATCGTTTATGGTCTTTCTTATGGAAGAAAATTAATTAAAAAATATTTTTCAGAGGATAGTGAATGGATTTGGAAGAAAAAGAGATATGTTTCCGTTAAGCTAGAAGAACCGTCTGAGAGATTTGATACGCAAAGACAGGAATGGATTGGCGTCCAAAAAATTGGGAAAGATACATTTGAATGGGATGATATTAATATTAGCCAATTAATGGGGGATACGATTATTGATTTAGGAAATACTGTTCTTCCAAATGAACAAAATATCATTATGATTCGAAAAGGAATTGGTCGTATTCGTGTGATTGTTCCTATTGGGATTGGTGTGAAACTTTGTCATAATGCATTTATTGGTGAAGTAAAGTTTGATGGGCAACAGTTAGAATTAAAAAATGAGACAATTACGATGTATTCAGAACGTTTTGAATCTAGTAATAAAAAAATTACGATTATCTCGTCAGTTCTTGTTGGAGAAATTGAGGTGATTGAAGCATGAAAAAGTGGTTTTTACGAATCTGTTTTGTTGTGTTTCTATTTGTCTCCAGTATTTTTCTAATTGGAGTAAATGTTATTCATTCTTTATTTGGGATTGAGTTATTTGAAAAACTGTCGTCTAATCAATTGATTTTATTGTTTTTAGTGGTGACATTAATTGTGTTTGTCATTACGTTTATGGCAGCTAGTATTGTGTTTTTCTTACAACGATTAACCGATTCTGTTATTTATAATCAATTAGAAGCCATTAGAAATCAGCAATTTTCAAATGTAAAAAAATCAGTGAATGAAATTTGGTATCGGCCATTATTAATGATTCGATTGGATACTTTTTTCCAAGAAACGGCTAAAATAGCAGAAATGCAGGAACAATTTGTTCAAAATCTTCAACAAATTTCTTCTAGACCAGAATATATTGGAGAAGAAACGAAGGAAGAAATTATTGAATTGGAAAGACATCGCATTGCTCGAGAGTTACACGATTCAGTGAGCCAACAATTGTTTGCTGCGATGATGATGCTATCTGCTATGAATGAGCAAAAAAATCAATTGTCTCCAGCCATCCAGCAACAATTAGCCTTAGTAGAGAAAGTGATTAATGATTCTCAATCAGAAATGAGGGCTTTACTCTTACACTTACGTCCAATTTCACTGGAAAATAAAACATTAGTTCAAGGAATTGAAAGCTTATTAAAAGAATTAACGACAAAAGTGCAATTATCTCTTCATTGGGAATTAGATGAAGTAACACTACCGAGTACGTTTGAAGATCATCTGTTTAGAATTGTACAAGAATTGGTGTCCAATACATTACGACATGCAAAAGCCAAACAATTAGAAGTCTTTTTAAAACAAAAGGATGATTATATTATTTTGAAACTAGTCGATGATGGTGTCGGATTTGATACAAGTGTTTCAAAAGCAGGAAGTTATGGTTTGAAAAATATTGAAGAACGTGTAGCAGGAATGGGAGGGCAATGCAAAATTATAAGTATTGCCAATCAAGGAACGATTATTGAAATTAAAATTCCTCAAAAGCAGGAGAAGGAGTAGTTGAATGATTAAAGTTCTATTAGTAGATGACCATGAAATGGTTCGATTAGGGGTATCAGCCTATTTATCTGTTCAAGAGGATATTGAAGTGATTGCTCAAGCAGAAAATGGAAAAATTGGTGTTGAAAAAGCATTAGAATTAAAACCAGATATAATTTTAATGGACTTAGTAATGCCTGTGATGGATGGAATTGAAGCGACAAAAGAAATTTTATCGAAATGGAAAGAAGCAAAAATTATTATTGTGACAAGTTTTATCGATGATGAAAAAGTATATCCAGCAATTACTGCTGGAGCGAAAAGCTATTTACTAAAAACTTCATCTGCTTCTGAAATTGCGCAAGCGATTCGTGATACTTATCGTGGAGAAGGCGTGTTTGAAAAAGAAGTGAGCGAGAAGTTAGAACATCGTCATGAAGTGGAAGAGGAATTTCGCTTGTTTGAAGAATTAACGAGTCGTGAAAAAGAAGTGCTTTTATTAATTGCGCAAGGAAAATCGAACCAAGAAATTGCGGACGAGTGTTTTATTACGTTAAAGACGGTGAAGACTCATGTTTCGAATATTTTATCGAAGTTGCAAGTAGAAGATCGTACACAAGCGACGATTTATGCGTTTAAGCACCGTTTGGTCCAGCCTTAAAGGCATAAATTTTTAAAGACTTTTCTGGGTATAGTAGTAATGGACGGCAGCAGCCTTGCAAAAAAATGCAAGTCTCATGCCTAAAATTTGAGCCTAGGGTCTCAAATTTTCCAGTGATAAAAGCCAACCTTGGCTTTTATCACCAATACTACTATGAAAAGTCTTTGTTGTCTGACATGCATATATTAGAGTACGATTGATAGAGTGACAGTTTCGGTAGAAAAAATGCTGAGGTAAATTCTCAATCTAAATTCTAGTTTAGAAATCAGTTGAATTTAGTCTGAG
>NZ_CAUUHX010000078.1:0-4298 GCF_963545075.1 uncultured Granulicatella sp. | reverse complement strand
ATTGATGCAATCATTAAATTTATATTTGGAGTTTATTTGTTATTTTTTTCTAAAGTAACAAAGCAATAAATTCCAATTGTTTGTGGAACTAGCAACTTAATAAAAATAACAGAGAAACAGTAAATCGAAAAAAGGTTTACTGTTTTTTTCTTTGCTCAAAATAAGAAAGAGAGGAAAAGACAAAATGAAAAACATAGAAGAAAAAATCTTAATGGTAGATGAAGAAATAAAGCAATTACAAAACAAAAGAAAAAAACTCACCAGTCAGCAGAAACAGGAAGAAAGAAAATAGAGAGATAAAAGAATATATGAAAAAGGAGCAGTCTTTGAAAATAGCTTTACAGAAAGCATGAACTTAATCAAAGATGAATTTTATCAGCTAATCATATCTCTAATTCGTAAAGAGGAAGCCGACAAAAATCATAGAGAAAAGAGAAGAAACAAAAGTAGAAATTACAGAAAACCAAGAGGCAGAAATGGACATCGAATAATAGTTTCTTGTTTACAAAGGCGCACATATACACCTTAATAGGTGTAGTGACCCCAAAAAGTTAGATTTTTGGTCTAACTTTTTGGGGGGCGGTACTCGCAAAGCGAGGCTTATTGCTGCTACGGGGAAATTCCTTTTTTGTTTCTCTTACATAGTTTTTTATTGCATGAATCTTTATTTTCATCTAACATAGAACAAAAGAGCTATAAGGAGGAATTTTATGAAAATTGTTGGATTAACAGGCGGGATTTCTTCTGGGAAATCTACGGTATCTTCTTATTTCAGACAATTGAAAATTCCTGTCATTGATGCAGATGAAGTTGCTCGTAAAGTAGTTGAACCCAATAGTCAAGGCGCTATAGAAATTAGAAAAGCTTTCGGTAGTGATGTATTTGAAGAAGATGGAAGCTTAAACCGTCAAAAATTAGGGGAATTAGTTTTTTCAAATGCAGAAAATCGTCAAAAATTAGATGAATTATTACAACCACTCATTAAAATCATGATTTTAGAAGAAATCGAAGCGTATCGTCAAAAAGGGGAAAACATGATTGTTTTAGATTTACCTCTATTATTTGAAAAGCACTATGAGGAATTATGCGAAGAGATTATCGTTGTTTATGTTCCAAAAGAACTACAATTAGAACGATTAATGAGAAGAAATCAATATACAAAACAAGAAGCGTTGTCTCGAATCGATTCTCAATTATCCATTGAAGAAAAACGAAAAAGAGCGACAGTTTTATTGGATAATCAAGGCACGATTCAGCAGTTATATCAGCAAGTTGAACAGTGGCTAGTAGAAACGAAAAATGATATACTACAATAAGAAAAAAGTTGAAGAAAGGGGACATCGTCATGCAATGTCCAAGATGTAAATTTAATGGTTCAAGAGTGATTGATAGCCGTCCAGCAGACGATGGTCGTTCAATTCGAAGAAGAAGAGAATGTGATGAGTGTGGTTATCGATTTACAACATTTGAGCGATTAGAAAAAGCACCGATTTTAGTGATTAAAAGAAATGGAAACCGTGAAGCGTTTAGTCGTGAAAAATTATTAAATGGATTAGTTCGTTCTGCAGAAAAACGTCCAATTCCATTAAGTCAATTAGAACAAATCGTAAATGAAGTAGAACATACAATTAACCAAGAGGGAGAAAATGAAATCTCTAGTATGTTAATTGGAGAGATGGTCATGGACTACCTTGCTAAAATTGATGATATTGCTTATATTCGTTTTGCAAGTGTGTATCGTCAATTTACCGATAGAAAAATGTTCTTAAAAGAATTAGAAAGAATGTCTTTTGAAATGGATCGTAAAGATAGTAAATCATAATAGGAGGATCAAATGGACGAGAAATCAATAAAGTGGAGTCAGTTGAATCCACGTGATTGTATTCAAGTGACACAGCAAGTTTGGCTGACACAACGTGAATTACAATTTGTGACGCAATTATATGTACCATTTTTAGGGGTTCAAGCCTCAACTTTATATTTAGTCTTATTTAGTGAGCTTTCTCCGAATTCCTATCAAAGTGATGTCATTCGATTGGCAGATTTATTAGCCTTAGTAAATATGGGAATTCCAGATTTTTATCAAGCAAGAATCCGTTTAGAATCAGTTGGCTTATTAAAAACCTATCGCTATGAAGATGAAGAATCGATTAGTGCTCAATATACATTTGAATTACAAGCACCAGCGAGTCCAAATTTATTTTTCAAAGATGCTTTATTATCTACACTTTTAGTGAATCAAGTGGGGCATCAACGTTTTGAAATTTTACAAAAACGTTTTAGTGTGAAAGAAAAGGCTATTTATGGGGAAGATGTCACTAGTACTTTCCAAGAAGGATTCCAATTACCTTTTAATATGTCACAGTACAAGCGAAATGTTGTTCAAGAAAAACAAATGATTAAAGATGTGAAGCAACAAGAATCATTAGTACTGAACTCTAATATTGATTGGGAGTTATTAACAGATTTATTAAAGAGTCAATTTGTTCATGAACAGGCTTTAACAGATGAAGTGAAGCAAATGTTAAATAGCTTCCAATTATATTATGGATTAACGGAAAGAGAAATTGCACAATATGTGATTTATGCTGCGGATTTATCGACGGGTGAAATCGATGAAAAGGAATTATATTCGATTATTATTAATGCTAATCAGCATTTAGCAGCTCCTAAACAAGAGGAGGCTACTGTAACTCCAGTTGTTCCGAAAGAAGAAAGTATGCCTGTAGTTTCAGAAGTTGTCGTAGAAGAACAACAAGAAACAACTCCAACGTCTACTCATTTACCTCAAGCCATTCAACGATTAATTACATTGGCAAAAGAAATGACGCCATTTGACTTTATGACAAGTATTAAACAACAAAGAAATGGCTATGTTTCAAATGGAGAACAAAGAATTATTTTAGATTTAGTTCAAGTAGGAACGATTTCATCTGAAGTCATTAATATTTTAATTCATTATGTATTAGTCGTTAAAAATAATCCAACGATTAATAAAAATTTAATGGATACAATTGCGAATGATTGGAGTCAAAAAGGTATTCAAACTGCTGAACAAGCCATTGAAGCTGTTCGTCAAAGAGATAAAGAGTTTAAAGCAAGTCGTAAAGAAAAAATCGAAAATCGACAAGTTCAAACATACTCAGGTAAGAAATATTATGGAAATGCTCCAAAAGGAAGAGTTGCTTCTGTTCCTGACTGGGCAATGAAACCAAATGAAACAAAAGAAAGCCCATTAGATGATGAAAATCTTCAATTATTAAAGGCTCAGCTTTCTCAATTGAAAACTAGTGGGAATTCTGAACAAGTGAAGGGAGAATAGTGATGGAAGGAATGCAAGATTTATTTGGCAATAAAACAGCTACTACAGCATTTCAACAACGATATCAAAAAATAGTAGCAGAAGTTTTACAAGACAAAGAAGTTCAAAACTTTTTACAAGAACATCAAGATGAAATTCCACAAGAAAATTTAGTAAAAAGCTATTCAGCCCTTTTGGAATATATTCAACAACGGGATGCTCGTATCCAAGGAGTCGAAACACATATTAAAGGGATGGAACCAGTATTAAGTGTGAATCAAGGTTTTGTTGAAGTTGTGTATCGTCCAACTCAAGAGTTTGTCCAAAAACAACAAGAGCAAGCTTTAACGAATCGAATTCATGCGATTAATATGCCTAAAAATTTATTACATGTAACCTTAAATTCTTTAGATATTACAAAAGAGCGTCAAGAAACTTTTCAAGCTTCACTGAAATTTATTAATGAATTATCTGCGAAACCAAATGAGTTTCATCGTGCGATTTATTTAGTGGGTTCATTTGGAGTTGGAAAAACGTATTTCTTAGCAGCTATCGCAAATGAATTAGCTCAGCTTGGATTTGAAACAACTTTAGTGCATGTTCCAAGTTTGTCGAGTGAATTGAAAAGTGCGATTGGTGCTAATCGATTAGAAGAAAAAGTTGAAGTATTAAAAACAGCTCCAATTTTAATGCTAGATGATATTGGAGCAGAATCGAATTCTGTTTGGTTTAGAGATGAAATTTTAATGATTGTATTGGAATATCGTATGATGCAAGAATTACCAACATTCTTTTCATCTAATTTAACGATTGAAGAATTACAAGAACATTTAAGTGTGTCAAATCGTGGAGATGTAGAATTATTAAAGGCGAAACGTTTGATTGAACGTGTCCGTTTCTTATCGAAAGAAATTTTCTTAGATGGGGAAAATCGTCGCTATTCATAATTTTCAAAAAAAGAAACAATTTTCTTGATTTTTATAAAATTAGTGGTAGA
>NZ_CAUUHX010000077.1:0-4363 GCF_963545075.1 uncultured Granulicatella sp. | reverse complement strand
TTGAAAACAATACTAATAAAATAGATAATTATGGTATAATGACAAGAGTAAACCTCTTGTCTTTTTTTGAGGAATTTTCACTGAAGTGAGGAACAATATGAGTACCACAATTCAAACAACATCACAGGAAGAAACGATGAAAATCGGCGAATTATTAGCAAAAGATGCTTTTCCTAACAGTACGATTATTTTATCTGGAGATTTAGGAGCTGGAAAAACTACTTTTACAAAAGGCTTTGCTTTAGGTTTAGACATTACACGTGTCATCAAAAGTCCAACCTATACATTAATTCGTGAGTATACTAAAGGTCGTTTGCCTTTATTTCATATGGATATGTATCGTATTGAAGAAAGTGGAGGAGCAAGTGAAATAGGTTTAGAAGAATATTTTCATCGTGAAGGTGTTGTCATGGTGGAATGGGCAAATTTTATCGAAGAAGAATTACCTATGAATCGATTAATTATTTCTATCGAACAAACTTCACTTACGACTCGTACGATTACAATGTCTGCAATTGGAGAAGAATACGAAAATTGGTTAAATCAATTTGAAAGTTGGTGGACAAATGAAAGAGAAAGTTGAATTAGAAATTGAAGTAGTATCTGTAGAAGATGCCGAAGCTTTAATTGAGTATACGAAAAAAGTTGGAAAAGAAACAGACTTTTTAAGTTTCGGTGAAGAAGGATTAGAATTAAGTATCCAACAAGAAGAATTATATATTCAATCTGTTTTAGAAAGTGATAATCAAATGATGCTACTTGCAAAATTAGGACAAGAAATCATTGCAGTCGCTTCAATTGGAGGGAATTCGAAAGAAAAATTTCAACATGTGGGTGAATTAGGTATTAGTATTTTAAAAGAATATTGGGGGCAAGGTCTTGGAAGTGCCTTAATGGAAGAATTATTGTCATGGGCAAAAGACTATTCACCTCTTGAAAAAATTAAATTAGCAGTCGTTAAAGAAAATGTTGCCGCTATTGCTTTATATAAAAAGTTTGGATTTGAAGTAGTAGCGATTGAAGAAAAAGAAATGAAAGTAAATGGTCAATATTATGATGTCATTCAAATGGCCTATTTTTTAGAAAAGGAGTAATACATGAAAGTCGGAATTATTGCAGCGATGGAAGAGGAGAAACGTCTTCTATCTGAAGAAATGACAATTGAAAAGGAAGTAAAAATTGCAGGATGGACATTTTTAAAAGGAACTCTAAATGGAGTTTCTATTGTATTAGTGCAATCTGGTATTGGAAAAGTAATGTCTAGTGTAACAGCTGCTTTATTAATTCATCATTTTAATGTAACCCTTGTGATTAATACAGGATCAGCGGGTGGATTTGGAACAGAAATGAATATTGGAGATATTGTAGTTGCTACAGAATTAGCATATAGCGATGCAGATGTAACAGCTTTTCAATATGAATATGGTCAAATGCCAGGAATGCCTGCACGTTTTCAAGCGCAAGTAATTGAAGACGACGTGATTGAGGAAATTCAATCTGAATTGAAGTTATCTGTGTTTAAAGGCTTAGTCGTTTCAGCAGATAGTTTTATTCATCGTGAAGATCAACGTTTATTTATTTTAAAACATTTCCCAGATGTTTTAGCAACAGAAATGGAAGGAGCATCTATTGCGCAAGCTTGTTATGCATTGCAAACTCCAGTAATTGTTGTTAGAGCCATCTCGGATATGCCTGAAAAAGGAACATCAGCAGTAGATTTTGATACATTTATTGTAGAAGCAGGTCGTAAATCTGCATTGATTGTTCATCAATTATTACATCATTTAAAAGAAGCTTAATGATTAGGGGGAGTTCTCGTGTTAAATATTGGAGTTGTTGGGATTGGTGCGATTGCACAAAAAGCCTATTTACCAGTGATGCGTTCGATTGGTAATGTGAAATGGTATATGTGTACTAGAAATGTTGAAGTTTTACAACGAGAATCAAAACTATTAGGACGTTGTATTCCGTGTAGTAGTGTGGAAGAATTATTACAGTTTGATTTAGATGGGGTCATGATTCATGTCTCAACAGATGCCCATGTAGAAGTTGCAAAGCAATTTTTAGAAAAAGGTATTCCTGTATATTTAGATAAACCGATTGCTCCTAGTTATGAAGAAACGCTTGAATTGTATCGATTAGCAAAGGAAAATCAAACTTTCTTAACAGCTGGATTTAATCGCCGTTTTGCTCCAAAAGTAGTGGAATTAAAAAATGTTGCTCATAAGAAGAGAATTGTAACAGAAAAAAATTGTACAATTCCAAGTTTTGATAATCGAACTCGTATCTTTGATGTTTTTATTCATCCATTGGATACAGCGTTATTTTTAATGGATGAAAAACCAAAACGTGGATCATTTTATTATAAGAAAACCCGTGGTGTTATTGAACAATGTACGATTTATTTAGAAAATGAGGAACAATCAGCCATTGTCATGATGAATACAGAATCGGGAGCGAATCTTGAAAGAATTGAAATTCAAGCAGAGACAGGAACTTTTTCATTACAAAATTTAACAGACTTGACGATTTATCAAGGTGGAGAAGAAATTAAAGATCATTTTTCATCATGGGATTCTACTTTATATAAGAGAGGGTTTGAGAGTATTGTTCATTCCTTTATTATTGCTGTTCAAACTCAAGGTGAAAATCCAGTTTCTCCTATTTCAAGCTTATTAAGTCATTTTATTTGCGAGAGATTAGCTCATGCAAAAGCATCTGAAGGCTTTTTATCATTTGACGTAGAAACTGTTGAATAGTATCATTAAAAAGATATTGCATAATAGGAGAGAAAAAGATGAAAGATTGGTGGAAAGAACAATTTCCAGAAGTAAAAGTATGCTTCCATGAACCATTAAAAAAATATACTTTTACTAAAACAGGTGGAGAAGCTGAGTGTTTAATTTTCCCAAGAGATAAACATGAAACAGCAAGAATTATTAAAGCTTTACAAGAAAAACAAATTCCTATTACAGTACTAGGAAATGCTAGTAATGTTATCGTTAGAGATGGTGGCATTAAAGGAGCTGTTATTTTATTAAATGAAATGACTGCAATGAAAGTAATGGGAAATAAAATTTTAGCAGAAGCTGGCGTGTCTTTAATCGAAGTGACAAAATGCGCATTAGAACAATCTTTAACAGGTTTAGAATTTGCATGCGGCATACCAGGAAGCGTTGGGGGAGCCATGTATATGAATGCAGGTGCCTATGGTGGAGAAGTTTGTGAAGTGGTCGAATATGTTGATGTTGTGACTCGTACAGGTGAAATCAAGCGTTTAACGAATGAAGAATTAAACTTTTCATATCGTCATAGTGCTTTACAAGAAAGTGGAGATTTAGTGATTGATGTTTGTTTTAATCTAAATCCAGGGCAAAAAGAAACGATTCAAGCTAAAATGGAAGAATTAACGCATTTACGTGAGAGTAAACAGCCATTAGAATATCCTTCTTGTGGAAGTGTATTTAAACGTCCAGAAGGTCATTTTACTGGAAAATTAATCCAAGATGCAGGACTTCAAGGGTTCCAAATTGGTGGAGCTCAAGTGTCTAAAAAACATGCAGGGTTTATTGTAAACGTTGATCATGCAACAGCTACGGATTATTTAGCGGTTATTCAACATGTTCAAGATGTGGTTTTTGAACAATTCCAAGTGGCGCTTGAACCAGAAGTAAAAATTATTGGTGAAGAGTCAAAATAGAGGAGAAAAATGATGAAAGAAAATAAATTCATAAATACTGGTCTTCTTCATGTAGTTTCATTAATTGTTTTAGTTCTTAGTTATCACTATGTAGGGATTACATTGCCTATTTTTACTGGAGTAGATATTAACTTCTTTTATATTTTACTTGCAATTGTGGCTGGTTTAGCCGGTTCGTTGTTTGCTGCAATTGTTGGGGTAGCAACGATCTTGATTAATTTATTATTAGGGACGACTGAGCAGTGGATTGCGATTGCGATTTCTGTGGGATTGCTTGGATATGTGTTTGGTTTGGGCATTCGTCGTAAGTCGTTTTTAGCGGGTACTTTTTCTCGTCATGATGCTTTGCGTTTTAATGTGATTCAAGTGGTTGCGAATGTGATTATTTTTGGTTTGATTTTACCGACGTTAGAGGTCTTTTTCTATCAAGCTTCTACGGCAGTTGTATTTATTAATGGTTGGATTTTTAGTATGATTAATTCGATTCTGATTGCCATTTTCGCAACAGCTTTGTTTAAATTGATTGCTAATCGTGTGAAAGAAAATAACAAATAAAGAATACAAAAAATAATTCTAAGTAAATAAAGCCTATCCAAAAGTTGCTTTAGTTTAGCTAGGACGCCAGCAGCTTCGCGATGCGAATCTCATGGCTAAAATTTGAGC
>NZ_CAUUHX010000076.1:0-4974 GCF_963545075.1 uncultured Granulicatella sp. | reverse complement strand
ACATTGGTTCTCTTTTTTTATTCTTTTTTTGTCACAAATGTATGATACCCTAACAAAAATTATCAGCCTCTTATATCTTCGAAAATAAAAATTCGACACTCTTGTTTCAATTTAGAGTATCGAATTTGTTTCATACTATTTTCACTTAAGCCATAATATAAGCAGGTAAAGCTTCTAATAATTCTTGAGTACTTGAGAAGACTTCCCCTCTTAATTTAATCAGACCTACTGTATATAAATTTGCGTATGGGAATTGAGATTCAGCAACTTCTTGTAATGCTACTAATTTTTCTGCATTTTCAGCCCCATATTGACGACTATCACTATATAAAGCCAAAATTGGAATACCTGCTTGATAGGCAATTCCTATCTCACTAGCAACACCTGCATCAATAATTGCCCCATCTAAAATGGCAATCACTAAATCTGCATCTAGTAAAGCATCCGTATCATATCTAGCAATCATCGTTGAATCTGCGAAAGAATTTTTATCATTAATCGCCATTTGTTCTTGCGGAAGATAAACTTCCAATTGCGGATATTCTTCTCGAATTCGTTTGACAAAACTTTCATTAAAAGCTAATTCCATTTCTGAAAATAATGGACTGGCAAAATAAATTTTTTTCATAGCGCTTCTCTCCTATAGCAAATTAAAGTCTATCTTATTGATATAAAGCATCTACACGAGCTTGAACTTCATCATTTTCTAAGAATTCATCATAAGTAGATTCCAAACGATCCACAATACCTTTTGGTCCGATTTCAATAATACGGTTAGCAGTTGTTTGAATAAACTCATGGTCATGACTTGAGAATAATAATGAACCTTTGAAGGCAATTAAACCATCATTTAATGCTGTAATAGATTCTAAGTCTAAGTGGTTTGTTGGGTCATCTAATAATAATACATTTGCTTTTGATAGCATTAATTTAGATAACATACAGCGTACTTTTTCTCCCCCTGAAAGAACTGTTACTTGTTTCATAACATCATCTCCAGAGAATAACATACGACCTAAGAAGCTACGTAAGAATGTATTATCTTGTTCTTCAACCGGTGCATATTGACGTAACCATTCTAAAATATTTAATTGAGGATTTGAGAATTCTTCTGTCATATCTTTTGGTAAGTATGCTTGACTAGTTGTTACTCCCCATTTAAATGTACCACTATCTGCTTCCATTTCCCCTGTTAAAATTTTGAATAATGTTGTAATCGCAATATCTGAACGACTTAAGAAAGCAACTTTATCATCTTTTTTCAATTGGAAGCTTACATTTTCAAAAATCACTTCACCATCAATTGTTTTTGATAATCCTTCAACAATTAATAAATCATTCCCAATTTCTCTTGCAGGAGTAAATCCAACGAATGGATATTTACGACTTGATGGTTGAATATCATCTAGTGTAATTTTATCTAACATTTTTTTACGAGATGTCGCTTGTTTTGATTTAGAAGCGTTCGCAGAGAAGCGAGCGATAAATTCTTGTAATTCTTTAATTTTTTCTTCTTTTTTAGCATTTTGGTCTGCCATTAATTTAGCAGCTAATTGACTTGAATGTAACCAGAAATCATAGTTTCCTACGAATAATTTAATTTTACCAAAGTCAACGTCAGCCATATGAGTACATACTTTATTTAAGAAGTGACGGTCATGGGAAACAACGATAACCGTATTTTCAAAATTAATTAAAAATTCTTCTAACCATGCAATTGATTTAGCATCTAAACCGTTTGTAGGCTCGTCTAGTAATAGTACATCAGGCTTACCAAATAATGCTTGAGCTAATAATACCTTAACTTTTTCAGCTTCCACTAATTCACTCATTAATTTGTAATGTAAGTCTTCTGTAATTCCTAAACCTTGTAATAATTGTGAAGCATCACTTTCTGCTTCCCAACCATTTAATTCTGCGAACTCACCTTCAAGTTCTGCAGCACGAATTCCATCTTCATCAGAAAAATCTTCTTTCATGTAGATGGCATCTTTTTCTTTCATAATATCAAATAATTGTTTATGCCCCATAATAACAGTATCAATAACACGTTCATCTTCAAAAGCGAAGTGATCTTGTTTTAAGACAGTTAAACGTTCATGAGGATCTAAAATAACTTCCCCTGTTGTTGGTTGTAATTCACCAGACAAAATTTTTAAAAATGTAGATTTACCCGCACCATTTGCACCGATAACTCCGTAACAGTTGCCAGGTGTGAATGTAATATTTACTTCATCAAATAATTTACGATCTGAAAATAATAAACTTACGTTTGAAACTTTTAACATGAAATTCTCCTTTTATAACATTTTTATCCTTATTGATTGTACTATAATTATCTATAAATAACAATTAATCACTAAAAAAGATGACACCAAATGGCATCATCTTTTACTTGTTTTATTCAGTTACAACTACTGGACGTCCTAATCTTTGAACGGTCTCACCAATATTTCTAAAGTGGTCACTAATACGTTCTAAGTTACTTAATAAATCCATGACAAAAATACCAGATTCAGCACTTGCAATGCCTTTATTCATACGTTTCATGTACTTATCACGAATTTCAATTTTCAATCGGTCGATTTCTCGCTCAATTGTAATCACTTCTTTAACTTTTACTAAATTACCCGTTGATAATGTATCGATTGACATCGCAAATCCTTTTTGAACTAATTCAAATACATGTTCTAATTCTGATAAAGTCTTTTCATCTAATACAATATCACGTTCTAATACAGCTTTCGCAAAGTCTGCAATATTTTCAGCATGGTCACTAATACGTTCCACGTCGTTAGCTGTACTAAATAATTCATCAATCGTTTCTTGGTCAGTTGTTGAAACATTTTGTTGAGAAATCTCGATTAAATATTCCACAATAGCTTTTTGGTATTGATTCACTTGTTGTTCACTAGCAAATGCTTGTTCAATCTTCTCTTGACTTCTTAAACGAATCGCATCAATCGCATAGGTTAATGTTTGATCAGCAGCATGAGACATGGCAGCAAATTCATACATTGTATTTTGTAACGCAATCGATGGTGTTACTAAAATACGTTTGTCTAAATAACTTGTTGGTTTCTCTTCTACCTCGATTAATTCTACTGTTGGTTCTGGAACAATGATGTCCGCTAATTTCAATAATAAATTAGCAAATGGGAATAACACAATCACATTTACAATATTGAAAATAGTATGAGCGTTCGCAATTTGTCTTGCGACATCAGTAGCATCCATTGATGTTACAATATTTGTTAAAATACCAGTTAAAAACATCATGAAGTAAATTGTACCAATAATGTTAATACTCAAATGAATCACAGCTACTTGTTTACCACGTCTTGAAGTCCCTAAACTACTAATTAACGCTGTAGTACATGTACCAATGTTATCTCCAAAAATAATGTATAGAGCAGTCGTAAATGGTAAAACTCCTTGAGAAGCTAACGCAATTAAAACCCCAATCGTTGCAGAAGAACTTTGAAGAGCAAGTGTCATAATAAATCCAAGTGCTACTCCAAATAATGGATGATGTCCATAATTAACAATCCATTCCGTAAAGGCTGGTAAATCTTTTAGCGGTGCTAAAGCGTCTTTTAAATAGTTCATACCAATGAACAAAATTCCGAACCCTACTAAGATTTCCGCTAATTCTTTCATCTTAGGATTCTTCACAATTGCTCCCATTAAAATTCCTGTACCAATTGCTATAGGCGCCCATTGAGACAGATTGAAGGAAACCATTTGACCTGTAATTGTTGTACCAATATTGGCCCCAAAAATTACACCAACCGCTTGTTGAATCGTCATAATTCCAGCATTTACAAAGCCGACTACCATTACAGAAGTAGCACTTGAACTTTGAATAACCATTGTTACGAACATCCCAACTAAAACAGCCATCAAACGATTTTTTGTTAATGTACGAACGATACTTTTTAGCTTATCTCCTGCAAATTTTTGCAATCCATCCGCCATTAATTTCATCCCATACAAGAACAAACTTAATCCAGCAACTGCACCTAAAAACATCTCTAAATACATGGTGTTTTTAACTCCTTTGTTGTCTATTAAATTTTAAATTGTTTATATGATATAAACACCACGATTGTAACATAGCCACTAGCACTTGAAAAGAGAATTTTATGTAAAAATACAAATAACTCCACTCTCTCAATAGACAGAATCTATCAAGAAATTGGAGTTGGTAAATTTAATAGTTATTATAAATCTTTTATCATTCTTCTAAATGACTTGACGCATAAAATATTCTAAGTATGGTAACTATATTATGCTCATATTTATAAAATACAGCATAGTTATTTACATCAAGATAGTCTTGCAATTCGAGACAATAGTAAAATTATACGGTATCCTTTCCTAACTACATAATTAGTGTGCAAATATAAGGTCATTTCCTTCTGGCATCATTATTCCTTCAACCCTATCTTAAATCTACAAATTTTATGAAAAGATAATTCATAACGTAAAAAGTCAACAGCATACAAATACTCAACATTAAAAATCCTATAGTAACAGACTGATTATTTTGAAGCATCGGTAACACTATCATCATCCCAAATGGAGTGTTAAATAGACAAAAAATAGTACAAGTAGCAATTAAAGTGAGAAGACAAATAATCGATAATATTTCATCTTTAAAAAGGAACACAAGGATTTTTTCTAGAATGTAACAAATATAAGTTGACACTACTGGATAAAAGATCGATATAAAAAACAAATGATAAGCTGAATAAATTCTTGGACCATTTAACGTTGTAACAAAAAATGGATAGTTAAAAAAATTAACACCAAAAGCTATACAATATAAAGAAATTCCTATCAAAACTATAATTACTGGTAAGAAATAAAACAATCCCAACGTATAAAACCACTCATCTATATTTAGACGTACAACCGAAATAGGTAACGCTTTGAGTAAACTTTTATGGGATAGTTTTCTCTTATGATAAT
>NZ_CAUUHX010000075.1:0-5591 GCF_963545075.1 uncultured Granulicatella sp. | reverse complement strand
TGCATGTAAAAAATCCTGTCGGTGATTTCTCACCAACAGGATTTGTCGAACAACCTAAAAAAAAAGCAAACATCCCATTTGGGATGTTTACTTAACTTACGATTAAATTCATTCAAGATGAAGATTATTTAGCAACTACTGCTTTATCAGAAACTAACTCAACTTCTTCCCATCCAGTTCCTTTATCTGGAGTGATATTAATTTTCTTCACACGTTTATTAACAGCTGTTAATTCAAATGTGTTGAAACGAGGAATTGCAAATGGGTTTTCTTGAACGTATTGTTGCCATTCTAAGAATAATTGTTTTTTAACTTTTTCATCGAATGTTTCATTAGAAGAAATACGTTGTAATAATGCTGTATGTTTTGGTTCTACAAAGTGACCAAAGTTGAAGGCAGCTTTAGGTCCATATAATCCATCTGGTGCTGGATTATATCCAATTGTAAATCCACCTGTCCACATATCGAAGTCATCAGCATATTTTTGTAATTTCTCTGCATAAGTTTGGAAGTCTAATGTACGACCAGTTAATAATTGTACATTTAATCCAACTTCTTTCCACCAAGCGATATATTGTTGTAATACCGCTTCTGCAGTTTCACTACCTTTAGCTGCTAATAATGTAATCGTTAATGGTTTACCTTCTTTATCTTCTACGTAACCATCACCATCAACGTCTTTATAACCAGCATCTTTTAAGATTTCTTTAGCTTTTTCAGGATTGTATTCAAATCCAGGAACTACATCTTTACCTACATATAAGTCTTTGAAGAATGGAGATAATAATGTATTCGCACGAACTGATAAACCGTGGTAAGTATCTTTACCAACTGTATCATTATCGATTGCATAACCAATTGCTTTACGTAAAGCAACATCATTCATTTTCTTAGAAGGATCTACAACGTGTTCACCTTTAGCTGCATCCCAATGTCCAACATTGAAACCAGTATAACTGATTGAGTTAGTCATTAATCCTAATAATGAAATGTTATCTAAATCTTTGTAAGTTTCGTATTGGTCAGAAGGCATTCCACTTACATAATCATAGTGACCTGCTTTTAATTCTGAAACAATTTGTTCGCTACTTACTACGTCTAATTTTACATCAATTTTTGGTTGACCTTTATAGTAATAAGGGTTTTTCTCGAAAGTTACAGATTCACCAGGTACGATGTTTTTGATAATGAATGGTCCACTACCCACTACTTTTGTACGAGAGTAATCAGATGTAATCATTTCTTGATAAGTCATATCTTTATAAATATGTTTTGGAATCATTAAAGTATTAATAGCTTCTCCACCAAACTCTAATGCTGGATAAACTTCTTTTAAGTGAAGTTTAACAGTTTGATCATCAATTTTTTCCAAACCAGAAATTGATGATGCTTTTCCTTCATGGAATTCTTGTACCCCTTCAACATTTAAAATATCTTCAGAGAAACGAACCCCTTCATAGTCTGGACGACTTAATACTTCATATGTGAAAATGTAGTCATCAATTGTTAAAGGTTGTCCATCTGACCATTTATAATCCCCTTTTTTCAAGTGAATTGTAAATGTTTTATTTTCAATATCTAACTTGTAATCAGCCATCCCTTTACTGTTATCGATTTTTTGATTTGCATCATAGTCAAATAAGTTTGCAAAAGCCATATTTACTACAGCACCATCACCAGAATCGATAAATAAAATTGGGTTAAATAACCCTTTGAATGGTGAATTAGATACTTGTGCCATGTTTAGTGTCCCACCACTAATTGGCGTACCTTCGTTTACCACTTCTGTTTTAAATCCATCTTCAACAGGAGCCTGTACCGATGAAGAAGATTGTTGTTTGTTACCACATGCAGCTAATGCTAGAGCAGCAGTAACACTAAGAAATCCTGTATATAATTTCTTGTTATTCATATTATCCCTCCTAAGTTTTTAACAAAACTAATGAATGTTTCGATACTAACAAAGTTTATGATACTTTTCAATATTTCTTTCGTTTTTTAATGTTATTTTCATCATTTTTTAATGATACCACTAAAGTTATATGATATAATTATAACCTTTTATAGTTATAAAAAAATTTTTATAAAAAAACGAGCCTAAGCTCGTTTTTTCTTATGCTTGTTGACTAACGATATAGTTCACAGCATCTCCAATTGTAACAATTTGTTCTGCATCTTCATCAGAAATCTGAATTCCGAATGCATCTTCTAATTCCATGACTAATTCAACGACATCTAATGAATCAGCACCTAAGTCTTCTTGGAATGTTGTATCTCTTGTAATTTTTAATACATCGACACTAAAACGTTCCGAAATTAATTGAATTACTTTGTCTAGTACTTCTTGCTCTGACATTTGTTGTCCTCCTTGTCTAAGCGATTTCTCCCTACACTCCTAATTGCTATACCTCTATTTTACTCAAATTTGGCTTTATTGTCTATCATTTCTTTTGAAAGCACTTTATTTTATATAGTACTATGATAAACTATTTTTCCAAATTTCAGCTTGCTCTTTTGTAGTTAGTACAAAATGTCCTGGAGTAATTTCAAACATTTCTTCTGGTTCATTTTGAACGGTTGGTTGATAAATCACTCTTTTACGATTTCTTTCATATTGAGGATCTGGTAAAGGAATTGCTGATAATAAACTCTTCGTATACGGATGGAATGGTTGATGATAAACAGCATCAGCAGTTCCTAACTCAACTATTTTCCCTTGATACATTACTGCAATTCGGTCACTAATATATTTAACCATTGATAAATCATGCGCAATAAATAAATACGTTAATTGTTGCTCTTTTTGTAATTTTTTTAGTAAATTCACGATTTGAGCTTGAATCGATACATCTAATGCTGAAATTGGCTCATCACAAACGATAAAGCGTGGATTTACTGCTAGAGCTCTTGCAATCCCAATTCTTTGACGTTGCCCACCAGAAAACTCATGTGGATAACGATTCGCATGTTCTGGATTCAATCCTACCATTTTCAACAATTCGTTTACTTTTGCATCTCTTTCTGCACGAGTTTTAACGATACCATGGATATCCATTCCTTCAGCAATAATATCTCTAACTTTCATTCTTCCATTTAATGAAGCATACGGATCTTGGAAAATCATTTGCGCTTGTTTTCTAAACTCTTTTAAGTCTTTAGTCTTCGTTGGAATTTCTTTTCCATCAAATAAAATTTGTCCGTCAGTTGCATCATTCAATCGTAAAATCGAACGGCCTGTCGTAGACTTTCCTGAACCTGATTCTCCTACAAGACCAAAAGTCTCACCTTCAAAAATTTCAAAACTAATATCATCGACTGCTTTTACAACTTGTTTCGAAGAAGCACCAAAGTAACACTTTAAGCCTTTAACTTCGACTAATTTACGTTTACTCATTTGTCACTCTCCTACTTTCAAATTGTGCCCAACGTTTTTGAATTTCTTCTGGTGGCTCTACTTTTGGAGCACGTTCGTCTAATAACCAAGTCGCTGCAGCATGTGTATCCGATACTGCAAACATTGGTGGCATTTCTTCAAAATCAATATCTAATGCATAATCACTTCTTAGGGCAAATGCATCTCCTTTTGGAGGATTTAATAAATCTGGTGGTGTTCCAGGAATCGTGTATAATGCCCCTTCCTCTTCTAAAGAAGGCATTGAGCATAATAATCCCCATGTATATGGATGTTTTGGATTATAGAAAATTTCATCGACTAATCCATATTCTACAATCTTCCCTGCATACATCACAGCCACTCTATCCGCAACATTTGCGACAACCCCTAAATCATGCGTAATAAAAATAATAGAAGTACCATGTTTTTGTTGAATTTCTTTTAATAATTCTAAAATTTGTGCTTGAATCGTTACATCCAGTGCAGTCGTTGGTTCATCTGCAATTAAAATATCTGGATTACATGCTAATGCAATCGCAATAACGATTCTTTGTCTTTGTCCACCAGAAAATTGATGCGGATAATCATTCACTCTTTTTTCCGCATTTGGAATTCCGACTTGTTCTAATAAATGAACGGCCTGTTGCAAGGCTTCTTTTTTCGATAATTTCAAATGTTTAATCATCGATTCTGCCACTTGCATGCCAACTTTCATCGTTGGATCTAAAGACGTCATTGGGTCTTGGAAAATCATCGCAATTTTCTTTCCACGAATTTGTTGCATTTCAGATTCTGATTTTTCTAAAATATTTTCTTGCTCGAAAATAATTTCTCCATTTTCAACTAAAGCATTGGCAGATAATAATTGCATAATGGATCTAGTCGTAACAGATTTTCCTGAACCAGACTCACCAACAATCGCTAATGTTTCTCCTTTTTTCAAGTAAAAATCTATCCCTCGAACTGCTTGAACTTTTCCATCAAATGTTTGAAAGGATACTTGTAAATTTTTTACACTTAAAATTGTTTCACTCATACATTTCTCCTATTCTTTCATTTTTGGATCAAAGGCATCTCTTAATCCATCTGCTAATAAATTAAAACTAATCATTAAAATACATAATACAGTTGCCGGGAACCACATTAAATGCGGTAAAAATCTAAATGTTTTATAGCCATCATTAATAAGCGAACCTAATGAGGCATTTGGTACTGGAACCCCAATTCCTAAGAAACTTAAAAAGGCTTCAAAGAAAATTGCTGAAGGAATTGAAAACATTGTTTGAATAATAATAATTCCAGCAATATTTGGTAAAAGATGTTTCAACGCAATTTTCCAAAAACTTTGTCCTAATGATTTAGACGCTAAAACATATTCTAGATTTTTTAATTTTAATGTTTGCGCACGAACAACACGGGCCATTGTTAACCAACTAGTAACCCCAATGGCTAAAATAATCGTACCTACACCTGGTTGTAAAAATAACAACATTAACACTAAAATAACTAAGTTTGGAATAGCAGTCATAATTTCTAAAACACGTTGCATTACTGTGTCTACACGACCACCAAACCAACCAGAAATCAAGCCATATAATACCCCTACTGTTAAATCAAACATTGCTGCAGCAAAGGCAATTAATAATGATAATCTTGTTCCATATAAAATTCGAGATAATAAATCTCTTCCTAAACCATCCGTTCCTAAATAGTAATAAATCCCTTCAGGAACTCCTGCTTGAGCATACGCATCTACTCCCGCTCTCATCCCTTTAAAAACACCAGGAATTTTAGCTGGTAAATTCGCTAATTGAACATTTTGTTCCAATGGATCATGCGGACTAATAAAAGGTGCTAATAAAGCTAGAATAATAAAGAGAACTACAATTCCTAACGATACAACAGCCCCCTTATTTTTTTTCAATCGTCTCCATGCATCTTGTAAAAAACTTTGAGGAGGAAGTGAAATATTTTCTACTTGTTCAAAAGACGATACTACACGTTTAAATGATACTTTTTCTGTCATTATGAAGCTTCTCCTCCTTGTGTTAAACGAATTCTAGGATCAATCAATCCATATAGTAAATCAACCATTAAAATTGTCACAACTAATAAAAATGAATACATCATTGTCACACCCATAATCGTTGGATAATCATTTGTTAAAATCGATTTCACAAATTGCTCCCCAATACCA
>NZ_CAUUHX010000074.1:0-5868 GCF_963545075.1 uncultured Granulicatella sp. | reverse complement strand
CTTTAGAAAAAAATAACAAATAAACTCCAAATATAAATTTAATGATTGCATCAATATAGGCAAATAGTACCAAAGAAACATCAGAAAAAATATACCCCATGATAATATTAATAGTGCACATAATTCCTAATAAAATCATGGATTTTCCATGTACAAAATAGAATGGGAAAAAATGCAATGCTGTGGCTAATAATGCTCCCAACCATATCAATCTCCAATTCTCCGTAGCAAAAAATGGACCTCCTAAAAAAAACATTAATATAAACAGTAATATTATTGAGTATTGAGAAACCTTATTTTGAAATTTAGTCGATGATCCAGTGGATAGTTTTTTTAGTAAGTTTTTATTCATATTAATTAAGAAAAAGCAAACTACATAACCTATACTAAACACTTGCATATTTATAATTTGTTGTCCACCTATTAAGGTAGCAACAGCGATAACTATGGCAACCGCAATTAACCATAAACCGCCAGATTTTTTATAATTAAATTCTAACTTTTCATTTTTTTCATATCCTAACATTCGCCGAAAAACCTCTCTTAATCTTAATTTATTTATCTATTTCACTTGAAATTATAGCATTTTTAGGAATTTTTCTACTGCCAGATTTCATACTCATTCGCTACTATTCCACCGTAAAGTTTCAAATTAACTTCTAGTTAAGTATCAAAACTAGAACTTAGATTGAGAATTTACCAGGAATTTCCAATTAAAATTTATTTATACGACGAATGCGCTGCACGCTAAACGCCATTACGATATATAAAACGGTAAATAAAACAATCATCCCAAAATGAAATGCATAACTAGAAAACTCTGTTGAAGAATTGCTCGCTGCTGAAGTCACATAATAAACTGGGAAGAATTTAGCAATGTTGACTCCATATGAACTTACCAATTCTAAAGGAACAAAAATTCCGGATAAAAATCCCAGCCCCATCCCAAATATTGTACTTGCAGCTGAATAAGCATATTGATTCTCGCCAATGACTACTGCACAAAGAAATGACAAAGCATAAGCTGAAATTGCCGACGCTGTACTCAATAATAAAATCTTCAATGCTTGAGAACTTGCATAAAATTCAGGGGCTAAAATCCCTACAAAAAGCAGATTAATGCCAACAATTAAACCTACAATCGTTAACCCTGCTAAAAATTGTTCCAACATCACTCGACGCTCATCTTTCGTCGCAATCGCAATTCTCTTTGCAACTTCTTTCCCCTTCATTTTAGAAAAAATCGTACCAAATAAATAAATGAACACTGAAAAATAAATAAATGGGCTATAGGTAAAATAATTTTCACCTAATTTTTCTTTAGAGTATTGACTGGATACCGCTTCTTCTTTCGATAGCAATGTTACTTTAGCTTCTTGAGACATAATAGTATCCATTTTTTCCGCACTAAAATTCCCTTCTTTTTTCAAAGCAACTGCATATCGAAGATAAGAGTTTACATACTCACGAATTAAATGTCCCGATAATGAATTGGAGATTTCCATCTCAACAACTTCTTGTTCTTTTTCCAATTTTGAATGTACATCACTTGGAATCCATAATCCTGCATCTACATCCCCTGCATAGATAGCTTCTTTCATACTTGTATCACTTTTTGTCGTTTTTTGTACTTCATGTTTCTTTTGAAGAGTTTGAATCAATTGATTAATGATTTCATCAGTTCCATTCGACTCATCTTTTATCATCATTTTTATAGAAATATCTTCAAAATTACTCGTTTCCTTCTTTCCAGAAATTTGAAGTAAAGCCATCCCCATAAAAATGACTAAATAAATAATGCCATATATTTTGTAACGATTCGCAAGTTTTAAAAAATACTTATAAACTGTCATAACGTGTTCTCCTTAATCTCCATAATGCAAAGACCATTAATAGAAGTGTATAAATTCCAAGTAATCCAAAAATACGAGGCATTTGTGTCCCCTCATTTAAACGGTTTAATTGATAAAATCCAGACATAATCAAAGCTTCCGGATTATACTGATTCACCCATGGAAGATGGCTATTCATAAATACTCGTATACTACTTCCCATTAATCCTGCAATAGCGGATGCAATCATATTGCTCATTAATGCTACTATAATTCGTCCTTGTATACTCAACTGTTGAAGAGTTCCTATTAAAATTCCAAAGGATAATCCAAAAATATTTCCTATAAGCATTAATAAAATACTACCTGTCCAATTCGTAAATAACTGTAATTTTAAAATTTGAGTCATATACACTAATAAAAGGGCATTCGAAAGCACATTCAACGTTAATCCTGTAGCAAAACTGTAAATCAGAAATTTCCATTTACTAAATGAACTTCCCATAACTCTTCGTCCCACTTCAGATAAATTACCATTCATATATGCTACACAAACAACTCCACTAAAGATTGAATACATTGCAAAACTTGCTAGACTTGAATAGAACATCATTGTTCCTTCACTAACATCACTCTTTGTTTCTTTTATCCAACTTTTTTTAAAATCAATGGTAGAGGCACTTTTTCCAAGAGATAGAACTTGTTTGATTTGAGTGACCACATTTTTCAAAACACTTTGTGGAACACCTGATTCTTTTGCCACTACAATATCTAAATTATTTTCAACAAATCCATCTGCTTTTTCTTCAAGCGTTAACTTCTTTCCCTCTTCTGCTGATACTACATCAATGATTTCAAAATTCTCCCCTGCTTGTTCGAATACAAAATGAAAAGGATGATCCTTAGTCATCGCCACTCGAACTGGATTTAATTCCTGATGAATCACACTTGAAAGAGATAAATAAAAGAAAGTCGTTAATATCACTGGATAACATAATACCCAAAATGAAAATGCAAAATCTTTTACCGTATTTTTAAATAAATACTTAAATAACTTTAGAAATGTCATCATCTATCACGAAGTCCTTTCCCAGTATAAGCTAAAAATACATCATCTAAACTTGGTTGTTCACTATATAAACGCACATAATTTAACTGCAATTCTTCAATCGTATTGGCAACATACATTAAATGATTGTTCCCTTTTTTAAAATGAAATTTCAACTGTTGTTTTTGTTCTTCCATTACTAAAATTTGAGGAATTTGTCTTAATCGCTCTAATTGTTCACTCGTTGGAACGGTCGTTAATTCTACTTGAATAATTTCTGAAGTAGTAATCGATGCTTTTAATTCTTGAGACGTTCCAGAGATAATACTCTTCCCTTTATCCATAATCACAATACGATCACTTAATCCATCCACTTCATCTAAATAATGAGTGGTATAAATAATGGTACTGCCTTTTTCATTTAATTGACGAATTCCGTCTAAAATAAACGAACGACTTTGAGTATCCACTGCAACAGTCGGTTCATCAAAGAAAATTAAAGATGGTTTATGGACGATTCCGCAAGCAATGTTTAATCGACGCTTCAATCCGCCACTTAATTTTTTCGGGAGAAATTTACGAAAATCTTGTAATTCTGTAAATTCAATCGCTTCTTTTACATATTGTTTTCTCAATGTTGGATCTGAAATATATAGTCCACAAAAGAAATCAATATTTTCTTCCACTGTTAAATTATCTAAATAAGCTAACTCTTGCGGTACAATTCCAATTTCTCCTCTAGCTTTAGCTGATAATGGAAATTGATTTTCTCCTAATACTGTAATCTCTCCACTATCAAATGTTAAAAATCCTAGCATACAATTGATTAAAGTTGTTTTCCCACATCCATTTGGGCCAAGAAGCGCTAATAACTCTCCTTTTTGAATCTCAATTTCAAAGTGATTCAATGCCATTAAATCTTTATATCGTTTGACTAAACCTTTTACTAAAATACTTGTTTCCATATGTTCACCTATCCTTTCATCACAATCTTAGTATATAAAATGTTTTCACTCTTACCTAGTGTCAAATATCATCATTTGCATATGACATTTGTCATATTTTTATAGAATTTTGTGGCTTTTTCAGTTACACTACAATAAAAAGCAGATTGGAGGGATAGCCTTGCGTACATTCATTGAAAAATCATTATTTTTTATTCTCATCAGTATTTTTTTAGCACAAAAGAATATTGAACTGATGACAATTTTTCTAGGATTTTGTATCTATATCCTTTCGCTTTCACCTTATGTAAGTCCAAAATTAATTTCATCGATTGCATTAGGGGGTTCTGGATTGCTTTGTTTTCTTTATCCACAGACTGGGCTTTATAGTGTACTGTTCATCATGCATGCAGTTCATTTATATGGTTTATGGGGAATTCTTTCTGGAGGGATTTTATTTTTATATCCTAATTTATTTACCATTATCCTGGGCATCATTGGCAGTTATATCCTAATACAAACTCAAAAAGATGAAGCTTTTCAAAAGAAAAATTATCAAATCCAAAATAATTTAGAATTAGAACGCTTGAAATTAATACAGCGCCAACAATCAAATTCTGAAGAAGTTTTAAAGCAAATGGAAATTGCAACCTTGAAAGAAAGAAATCGTATTTCTCATGCATTACACGATCAACTAGGACATACTTTGAGTGCTTCTATTATGCAATTAGAAGCGCTGCAAATTATTACAACTGAACCCGTTGTAGAAGAAAAATTAGAACATTTATCAAGTATTTTACAACAGGAAATGGATGACATTCGTTTAACAATCCATCAAATGTATGATGACTCATTCTCACTTTCGCAAAGAATGGATACACTCCTTCAACCTTTGAAAGAAAAAGCACAGCTAAATTTTACAAACACTATCTCAGATAGTATTCCTATTAATGTAAAATATGATATTTTAACGATTTGTAAGGAATTGACAACAAACTTTATGAAACATTCTAATGGAACGCAAATTCAATTATTCCTTTTAGAACAAAAAACAACTTACACCATTGATTATAGAGACAATGGTGACCGTCCAACGAATACTCCTTCAGGTATGGGACTAACCATGATGAAGGAATTAGTGGAAAAACATAATGGAGATTTTACACTTCAAACAAAAAATGGATACGAAATTTTTATTCGTATTCCAAAACAGGAGGCCTCTCATGATTAAAACGATTCTTATTGATGATGATTATTTAGTATTACAAGCATTAGAAACCATTCTTTCTGCCCAATCTCATATTGAAGTCGTTGGAATGGGAAGTAATGGAGCTGAAGCGATTCAACTATACGAACAACATCAGCCTGATTTAGTTTTAATGGACATTCGAATGGAACCCACTTCTGGAATTGATGCAGCTAGTCATATTTTACAAGAATATCCTGAAGCAAAAATTTTATTTTTAACGACCTTTCAAGATGATGAATATATTACAAAAGCATTGGCGATTGGCTGTAAAGGTTATTTATTAAAGCAACATATTAAAGGCATTATTCCTGCCATCGAAGCGGTTATGAATCATCAAATTGTATATGACTCAACAATCGATATGCCGGTAAAAAAAGTCTATCAAAGAAAAACAAGCAATTTACTGAATGAACGTGAAAATGAATTATTATATTTAGTAGCAGAAGGATACAATAATAAAGAAATCGCAGAAAAAATGTACTTAAGCGAAGGCACCATCCGAAACTACCTCTCCTTACTTTTAGAAAAATTAAATGTAAGAGACAGAACCCAATTAGCGATTTATTACTATAAAGATTTGGTAGAATAAGGAAAAAAGCAGAGAAGTTTTTAGCCTCTCTGCTTTTTTAATATTTCACCTTTAAGATATAGGTAGTGAGACACCTTCTTTAATGCTCCACCAATTGTTTCATCAACCCTATTTGACAAAGAGCCCATGTTACTTACTTTCATTTTTACGAGGTGAATATTTCATGAAAAATAATAATATTGATAATACAATAAGCCCCCTTCCAA
>NZ_CAUUHX010000073.1:0-6051 GCF_963545075.1 uncultured Granulicatella sp. | reverse complement strand
AATGTTTCACGTGAAACATTAGAAGTTTTTCTCTGATGTTGGAGTAAATGTTTCACGTGAAACATTTTGAAAAAGCATGAAGGGTATTCCTTAGCTTTAAAATATGTTAAAATGTATATAGAAAGATGGTGATAAACATATGTTAAATCATTTTAAAGAATGGTATGAAAAACTTCCATCTTATCTAAAGATTCCTTCTGTAAAGTATTATGGAGGATCCTTTATTATTCTTTTAAGTATTTTATGTGTGATGAGTTTTGTCACCCATATATGGTTAGGATTTGTATTTCTATTTTGGTTATGTTTATTTGCCATATTAGGATACTTTTCAATTCAGCATATTAGTAAAAAAATTCATGAATATGCAATTGATTTAGCTTATAAGATTCGTAAAGGTGAACAGGATGCCTATTTAAAAATGCCAATAGGTATGATCTTATATGATGTAAATGAAAATATTACATGGATAAATCCATATTTACAGAAAAAACTCCAAAGACAGGATGTTATAGGAATTTCATTAAAGGAATTGAATGAACGATTATATTATCAAGTAAAAAGACAAATACAAACAAATAAGGAAAATGATATTTTTACTCATATAGATAAAAAATATCAAGTAATCGTACATCCGGATATTCGAATGATTTATTTAACAGATATTACTGAATATGCAAGTATTGAGGAAAAATATCATGAAGAACAAATCGTTTTTGGTCAAATATTTTTAGATAATTTTTCGGAAGTTTCCCAGTCATTAAATGATAGAAGAAAGTCTAATTTAAATAATTTTGTAACGAACCAATTATCTAGTTGGGCAATCCATCATAATATCTTTATGAAAAGAGTGGACGAAGATCGATTTATCGCATTTTTAAATAGAAAATCGTTAGAAACTTTGGAAAAAGAAAAGTTTGATATTATGGATAAGATTCGTGAAACTACAGCAAAACAAAATTTTCCATTAACAGTTAGTATGGGCTTCTCCTATGCTGATAAAAATAATAATGATGTAAAATATCCAGAAATTGCTTCGTATGCTCAAGCTAACTTAGATTTAGCTTTAGGACGTGGTGGTGATCAAGTAGTAGTTCGTTCTCAAAATGAAGATGCACGTTTCTATGGTGGAAAATCTAACCCAATGGAAAAACGTACAAGGGTGAGAGCTAGAATGGTTTCTCAAGCATTGAAAGATTTAATGGAAGAAGCTTCTGAAATTATTGTAATGGGACATCAGTTTCCGGATATGGATGCGATTGGAGCCTGTTTAGGGATTCGACGTATTGCAAATATGAATCAGAAAAAAGCTTGGATTGTAACAAATGAGGAACAATACTCACATGATATTCATAAATTAATGGATGTCATTCAAGAAAAACAAGATATTAGAGATGATATTATTTCCCCTGAAGAAGCGTTGGAAAAATTAACACCTAATACATTAGTCATATTAGTGGATGTTAGTCGTCCAGTAATTGCAGCTTCGCCAGAAGTATTAGAACAAGCCAATAAAATTGTTGTAATTGACCACCATAGAAGAAATCAAGATTTCCCAAGAAATCCTGTTTTAGTTTATATTGAACCATATGCTTCATCAACTGGTGAATTAATTACAGAATTATTCGAATATCAGAATGATTATGTAGAAAGTATTCAACCAATTGAAGCAACGGCTATGTTAGGTGGAATTATTGTAGATACAAGAAACTTTACATTAAGAACAGGTTCAAGAACATTTGATGCTGCAAGTTATTTAAAATCAGTAGGAGCAGATACAATCCTCATTCAAAGATTATTGAAAGAAAATGTAGAAACTTATTTATTGAGAAGTCATTTATTAAATTCATTAATTTTATTAGACAATAATATTGGAATTGTACAAGGAGAAGAAGATAATCCTTATCCCACAGTTGTAGCTGCACAAACAGCAGATATGATGCTTTCAATGGAAAATATTGATGCTTCATTTGTTGTGACAAAACGTGAAGATGGGCGTATTGGTATTAGTGGTCGAAGTTTAGGTAATAAAAATGTACAAATAGTCATGGAAAAAATGGGCGGTGGAGGACACCTCTCAAATGCAGCTACTCAATTAAGTGATACTACGATTGAAGAAGCCGTTATCCAATTAAAAGAAGTAATTTCTGAATTAGGAAATGATATAGATTTATAGGAGGTAAGAAAAATGAAAGTTATTTTTCTACAAGATGTTAAAGGTAAAGGTAAAAAAGGAGATGTAAAAAATGTAGCAGATGGCTATGCACAAAATTTCCTTATTAAAAATGGTTTAGCAAAAGAAGCTACAAATGCAAGCTTATCAACTTTAGCAGGACAAAAGAAAGCTGAAGAAAAACATAATGCTGAATTATTAGCACAAGCAAAAGAATTAAAAGAATTCTTAGAAAAAGAAGAAACAGTTGTAACAATTAAAGCAAAAGCTGGGGAAGATGGACGTTTATTCGGAGCCATTCCAGCAAAACAAATCGCTGAAGAATTCAATAAAACATTTAATGTAGCATTAGATCGTCGTAAATTTGAATTAGCTGCACCAATTCGTGCTTTAGGTTTTGCACGGGTACCTGTAAAATTACATCATGATGTTGAAGCAACATTAACTGTGAATATTGTTGCTCAATAATGAAAAATTCCACATATGTGGATAAAATGTTAAATGATTTAAAGGCTGTGGATAAGTTTTCCATAGCTTTTATTTTTTGTAAGAAATTTCACAAAGAAATGTAAATAAAAACCACCGATTTTTCATCGGTGGAAAAAAGGATTAGAAATATTTATTTTGGGAGGATAAATATTCTTATTTGGGAATGACTAAAGTATAGAGGAAGAGTATGAAGAAATTATGAAATAAATTTATAGATTTTATAAAAAAATTATTTATGATATGCATGTCCTGCTGTAATACGAAAAGAACGATAAATTTGTTCGACTAACACTAATCTCATTAATTGATGAGGAAGAGTAATTCTACCAAATGAAATTTTAGCATTCGCACGTTTTTTGACTGTATCACTTAGTCCAAGAGAACCACCAATAATGAAAACAATAGAACTTTTTCCATTAATTCCATAATTTTCAATCTTTTCAGCTAATTGTTCTGAGCTAATTAAATCTCCCTCAATAGCCATAGCAATAACGGTATCTAAATCTTTTACTTTAGCTAGAATTTTTTCTCCTTCTTTATCTTTGACTTGTTCCATTTCTTTTTCACTTAAATTTTCTGGAGCTTTTTCATCAGGAACTTCAATGAGTTGAAGTTTACAGTAACTTCCTAATCGTTTAGCATATTCGTCTATTCCTTGTTTTAAATACTTCTCTTTTAATTTTCCAACACTAATAATGGTAATATTCATAAGCGTCTCCTTTTATCGTTTCTCACCATTATTATACTCGAAATTATGAAAAGAATGAAATTAATTTTTATTTCAAGTATCTTGACAATAGGATGAAAAGTATTATACTTTGCAAAGTAGATTTTAACTGAATAAGGAGGTTTGAAATGATTCGATTTTTATTTCAACAATCTATTCCAAAAAGAATTGCAGCTAGTTTTGCAATTGTTATATTGGTTGGATCACTTTTATTAGACTTACCAATCTCACAATTAGAGACTTCACAGGCCACGTATTTTGATCATTTATTTACAACAGTCTCAATGGTCTGTGTTACGGGTTTATTTACTCAACCAGTCGCTTCTACTTATAATACATTTGGTCAAATCATTTGTATGTTCTTAATGCAAATTGGTGGACTTGGTTTAATGAGTATGATTGCCTTTTTCTTTTTTGATTCAGGAAAGAAACTATCTTTAACAGATCGCTTGGCACTCCAAGATAGTTTGAATCGAGATGATACAAAAGATTTTAAAGATTATTTACGTACGATTTTTAAATATACGTTAATAATTGAAGGAATCGCTGCTATTCTTTTTTCTTATCGATTTATTCCGATGTTGGGAGTTGGAAAAGGAATATTTACTTCTATATTTTTTGCAATTTCTGCTTTTTGTAATGCAGGGTTTGATAACTTAGGAAGTAATAGTTTAATTGATTATGCAACGGATCCATTATTATCATTGGTTATTTCAGCGTTGATTATATTAGGTGGAATTGGTTTTGCAGTATGGTTTGATGTGAAAAATTCTATTTCATGCTACCGTCGTTCCTTACAAAATAAATATCATAAAATGTTTTATAAACGATTACACTATCATACAAAAGTTGTCATTTTATTAACATTAGGGATTTTAATTGCTGGAACATTACTAACACTTATTACAGAGTGGAATAATCTTGATACAATCGGAAATTTAAATTTTGGACAGAAATTATTAGTTAGTTTCTTTCAAACTGTAACAATGAGAACAGCAGGATTTGCAAGCATTGATTATACAAAAGCGAATCCATCCACTTTATTACTCTATTGTATTCAAATGTTTATTGGAGGTTCTCCAGGAGGAACTGCTGGTGGTGTTAAAACAACAACGGTATTAGTTGTTTTATTATTTATTCGTTCAGAAATTTATGAGAAAAAATCGATTAATTTTAAACACCATACGATTCCTTATGAAATGGCAAGAAAATCATTAATGATTTTTATTATTTTTACAGTCTTAACATTAAGTAGTGTATTTTTATTAAGTATCACGGATCCACAAGCTCCATTATTGTATACATTATTTGAAACGATTTCTGCTATGTGTACAGTAGGTGTAACAGCTAATTTAACACCAACCTTATCGATGCTTGGGCAAATCATTATTATGACGCTAATGTTTATCGGAAGAATTGGACCACTAACGGTATTATTAAGTTTCTCAAATCGAAAGAAACAAGATTCAAAAATAAAATATGCGAAAGCTCCATTATTAATTGGATAGAAAGTAGGATTTAGTATGACAAAAACAGTAGGAATCTTAGGATTAGGCTTATTTGGTACAACGATTGCGAAACAATTAAGTCAATATGACTGTGATATTATTGCAGTAGATAGTAAAGAAGAAAATGTGAATCGCTTGGAACCTTATATTACAAAAGGAGTTATTGCAGATATTACAGATTTTCATGTATTAGAGGAAATTGGCATTAGTAATTGTGATGTAACGGTTATTGCGACAGGAAGTAATTTAGAAGCAAGTATTTTAGCAGTAATGCATTGTAGTAAACTAGGTGTTCCAAAAATTGTAGCAAAAGCTAAAAGTAAAACTTCAACAGAAATCTTAATGAAGATGGGAGCCACTAGAATTATTAATCCTGAAAAAGAAACAGGAATTCGTGTTGCAAAAAATATTGTACATCATAAATTAGCGGATGTAATTTCATTAGATGAAAATATCTCTTTAGTAGAATTTTACCCACCAGTATCATGGGTCGGAAAAGCATTAAAAGATTTACATTTACGCCAACAATATGATTTGAACTTGATTGGTTATCGTCCGGTAGAAAATGCACCATTAAATACACAATTAAGTGCTGATTATGAAATCCAAGAAAATGTCATGTTAGTTGCGATTATTGATAGTAAACGATTAGAAAATGCTGATTTTCTGAATGAAGATTAAAAAAAGAAAGCTCTCCAAAAGGGAGCTTTCTTTTTTTGTTTGCATTAACGAATAACCATTTCAGTTTCAGCATCGAAGAAGTGTGATTTATTTAAGTCAAATGCTAAATCAACCATTTCTCCTGGGTTGTGGAAGTCACGAGCATCCACTTTAGATACGAATTCAGTGTCATCTACTTTAGTATATAACATTGTTTCAGCACCTAATAATTCTGATACAACAACTTCAGCTTTTACAGAAGATGAAGGATATGTTTCTAAAACGATTTGCGAACCTTTAATATCTTCTGGACGAATACCGAAGATTAATTCTTTACCATTGTATCCTTTTTCTTCTAATAGATTTTGTTTCGCTAATGGTAATTGTAAAGATAAACCTTTACCGTTTGAAATAACGCCATCTTGTAATGTTACTTTGAAGAAGTTCATTGCTGGTGATCCGATGAATCCTGCTACGAATACATTGTTTGGAGTGTT
>NZ_CAUUHX010000072.1:0-6257 GCF_963545075.1 uncultured Granulicatella sp. | reverse complement strand
TTATTTCGTAGCTCTTTTTTCTAGGAAGTCACCGATTGCTTGGCTGATAAATACGATAATCAACATAATAATCGTTGCTACTACGATTACGTCTCCTTGGAATCGATTGTATCCTCTTGAAATTGCTAAGTTACCAATTCCCCCAGCTCCAAACGCACCAGCCATTGTTGTTAACCCAATTAAGCTGATTGTTGTTAGAGAAGAAGCACGAATTAAACTTGGCAATCCTTCTTTTAAGTACACACGGAAAATAATTTCCAATGGTGTACATCCCATAGCGATTGAAGCTTCAATCACTCCTTTATCCACTTCTAACAAAGCTAATTGTACTTGTCGTGAGAAGAATGGAACAGTCGCAATGACTAGTGGAACAATCGCACCAGGAATTCCAATTGTAGTTCCGACAATGAATCTTGTTAATGGGATTAATAACATCGCTAAAATGATAAATGGAATCGAACGGAATAAGTTCACGATTTTATCTAAAGTCGCATACAAAATTTTATTTTCTAAAATATTGCCTTCGCGAGTAACGACTAAAACAACTCCTAGTGCAATTCCTAATACTCCAGCAATTAATCCTGTAAGTCCGACCATGATTAAAGTATCAATGGTACTTTTAATAATTTCTTGAGTGACACGAGCATCAATATTTGGAAATAATTGGTGTAAGTTCATCTTATTCAACCTCCTTTGGTTCATCTAGAATTTCTGTTTGAACACCTGATTGGTGAATATATTCGATGGCTTGTTGAATTTTTTCAGCTTCACCAGATAAACCTACTAGTAAAGTTCCAACTGCAGTCTCTTGAATGACTTCTACATTAGCAAATAAAATATTCGCTGCTACTTGGAATTGAGTCGATAATTTCGTAATTAGCGGTTCTCCTGTAGAAGCACCTACAAATGAAATTTTTGCAAGAACATCTCCTGGATTTAAGTTTAGTAAATGTTCATGTTGTAGAACTGTTTCAATTCCTTTGTTAATATGTGTTGCTGTATCAATGAAATCTTTTGTTAATGGTTTTTGTGGATTTGTAAAGATTTCTAATACTGATCCTTGTTCAATAATTAAACCTTGTTCCATTACGGCAACTTTATTACAAATCTCTTTTACAACTTGCATTTCGTGAGTGATAATCACGATTGTAATGCCTAACTGTTCATTTACTTTTTTCAAAAGTTCTAAAATAGATTCGGTTGTTTTTGGGTCTAATGCACTTGTCGCTTCGTCACATAATAGAACATCTGGATCATTCGCTAATGCTCTCGCAATCGCAACCCTTTGTTTTTGTCCCCCAGATAATTGTCTTGGGTAACTTGTAATTTTGTCTTCCAATCCTACTAAGTGTAGAAGTGACTCAACTTTTTCCTTAATTTCCGCTTTAGATAATCCTGAGCGTTTTAATGGAAAGGCAACATTCTCAAATACAGATAAAGTATTCATCAAATTGAAATGTTGGAAAATCATTCCGATTTTTTTACGAGCATCTCTTAATTGAGCCTCTTTTAAACTCGTTAACTCTACTCCTGAAACAGTTACTGTTCCATTTGTTGGACGTTGTAATAAATTGATGGTACGTACTAATGTACTTTTTCCAGCTCCACTATAACCGATAATTCCGTAAATATCGCCATCTTCGATTGTAATGTTTACTTGCTTTACAGCTTCAACAGTTTTTCCTGATTGCTGAAATGTTACATCAATATTTTTTAATTCAATCATTCGTTTCTCCTTTCAAGCAAATAAAAAGCCCGCTCTTTGGTTTTACTCACCAACCAAAGGACGAGTTCTCTCGTGTTACCACCTTTATTTACAGAATTCTCACAAATTCTGCCTTAATCAGTTCATTTAAACTGAAAAGCTATATCGGGCTTTCCCGTAATCGTTTAATGATTCAACGATTAGCACTCAAAGGCCATCTTCAAAGCTTCAACTATTATCTCTTTTCACCAAACCGAGACTCTCTAAAATAGATACACTTTTACTCTCCTTGTCACAGTGCGTTATGACTATGAAACTAGGATACCAACAAACTCTGTTACAGTCAATTTCTAGATTACTATCACTTGTTATAAGTTTTACCTATATACTTTCCCTTGCATATCCCTCTTCTTTTTTCTACAATGAACTTACGAGGTGATATACATGAACAATTTAATTTCTTATAAAAAAATGCCCCTATGGACGGCGGAAACTTTGCCTGAACCGTTTAAAAAAATGCATAATACAAAGGTAGGAACTTGGGCTCAACTGAATATTTTAAAAGGAGAAATTACGTTTGAATTTTTAAATGAAGATGGAAGTGTTAGTGATACTGTACTACTAAATGCGACTACTCCTATTCCCTTGGTGGAACCACAACAGTGGCATCGAATTGCTAAAGCAAGTGACGATATCGAATGCTATTTAGAATTTTTCTGTAAAAAGGAAGATTATTTTTCTAAAAAATATGGCTATACTAAGACTCACTCTGAAGTATTAGCTGCTCAACCGCTGATTCCAAAAGGACGTGTACTTGACTTAGGAAGTGGAGAAGGTCGTAATAGTTTATACCTTGCTTCATTAGGCTATGACGTCACTTCATTGGATTGGAATGTTCCAAGCTTACAAAAATTACAAGAAGTAGCTGCTCAAGAAGGACTTTCACTTGAAGTTGAGCCATATGATATTGAATGTGCCGATATTCCTGGCGGACAATATGATTGGATTGTATCAACGGTTGTATTGATGTTCTTACATGAGGAAGTCATTCCAGATGTTATTGAGAATATGCAATCTCACACAGCTTCTGGTGGCTATAATCTAATTGTAGCTGCTATGTCTACTGAAGATGCACCTTGTCCTGTGAATTTTCCATTTACTTTTAAAGAGGACGAATTACTAAATTATTATGCCGGGTGGGAAATTTTAAAATATAATGAAGACTTTGGAGAACTCCACAAAACAGACGAAAACGGCAATCGTCTACGCTTCAGATTTGCGACACTGTTGGCAAAGAAAGGATAAGGAAGGATTTATGGTTTTAGAAAACAAACTGCATTTAACTGATTCTGTAAAACTTGCCAGAATTGAAGAGAAGATGAGTAAGAAAAAAGCCATTGAATTATTCGAAAATCATTTACTGGATCAATATGAAGTTGGTTCTTACAAAATGCTTTCCGCCATTCACGCTTATTTATTCGAAGATATCTATGATTTTGCTGGAAAAATACGTACAGTCAATATGGCAAAAGGACATTTTCGATTTGCGTCTGTCATGTATTTAGAAGAAGCTTTAAAAAATATTGAAAAAATGCCCCAATCAACCTTTGATGAAATTATTGAAAAATATATTGAGATGAATATTGCTCATCCATTTCGTGAAGGCAATGGTAGAAGTGCTAGAATTTGGTTGGATTTATTATTAAAGAAGGAATTACAACAAGTCATTGACTGGAGTAAGGTAGATAAGGAAGATTATTTACTCGCTATGGAAAGAAGCCCTATTAAGGATGTCGAAATTAAGCATCTGTTAAAACAAGCTTTAACGAATGATATTCATAATCGAGTTCTTTATATGAAAGGAATTGATTATAGTTATTATTACGAAGGATATACAATCTATAAAGCTGAGGAGCTATAAAACATATTCATACATTATTTATAGTAGTAGACCTACGGTCTCATGTCTAAAAGCCACAGATTTGCTGTGGCTTTTATGTTTCTTACTACTATAAAAACTTATTAAAACAATTCTATCTAGAAATTCGAATCTGAATCAAGATTGCGGCTTTTTGGATAAATGGGATAAATGAAACGATACGATGCGCTACTTTCCATCGATTTGGATATTGTGCCATTGTATAATCAAAACTCAATAATTCTGCATATTTACCAAATAAATCAAACAATTCTTCTTTAGAAGAAAGTCCCCAATACATTTTAACCCCATGTTCTCTAAATTCTTTTTGTTTATTTTTAGTTGCAATCATATGATGTTGTAATGTATCAAAATAACATTCATATTGATGAAATTCTCTCTCTAAGTTTGTTGCTAATTCCTTTACATCATTTGTGTTAAAGTACATTAACACGCCTTCAATAATGAATAAGTAATCTCCCTTTGGATATTGTTCTTTAACTATTTGAATCCATTTATCATCTAATATCGAGTCAGCAATCATCTGTGAAGTAGTTGTTTCTTCAAAAAACTCTTGTCTTAATGTAATGACATCTAAAAAGTCTACACTAAAAAATGGAATATCTTCTGCTCCAATTCTTCCTTGCCTATCATCTAAACCACAACCTAATTGTACAATGACGGGATGTTTATGACTCTCAATAAAATTCTTGCAGCAATCATCAAAATATTTCGTTCTTAAACAAACTCCAATTCGATCAAAAAAAGAAATCTTTACCATTGAAGGAACTTGCTTCATCATTTCTTCGGCTTTTTGATCAATAAACAACCGATTCTTTTGCGAACCTTCTAAAGCTTTTGCTTGTAGTGTCATTAGCATCGTTTTAGAAACTTTATTTTCAAATAATTCTCCCATTCTATCAACTCCTATTTTTAGGTGTACCTAAACTTTACCCCATTCTACTCTTTTCTTTTTCTATTTTCAATACCCTTATAACACAAAAAATCCTGCAAGTAATTTCTTACTCACAGGATTTAACCTATATTCTTTGATTAAATTTCTAATAGCTATTTTCTTCAACTGCTTGATTTTTAACAATTTTTACAATACGGCTTGTACCTAAACGGCTCGCACCTAATGAGATGAATTTTTCTGCATCATCTAAGCTAGAAATGCCACCTGCAGCTTTAATTTTCACAGAAGGACCTACATGTTCTTTCATTAAAGCTACTGCTTCAAATGTAGCACCACCTGTTGAAAATCCAGTTGATGTTTTAATATACTCTGCCCCTGCACGTGTCACTACTTTACACAATTCAATTAATTCTTCTATCGTTAATAAACAAATCTCGACAATGACTTTCAAGATTCGTCCTTGACAAGCTTCATGAATTTGACGAATTTCTTCTTCTACTAAGTCGAAGCGTTTATTTTTTACATCTGTAATATTGATGACCATATCGATCTCACTTGCGCCATTAGCAACTGCATCTTTTGTTTCAAAAACTTTTACACTTGTTGTTGAATATCCATTAGGGAATCCAATAACTGTACAAATCGGTAATTTACCGTCAACATATGCTGCTGCTTGTTTGACATAACTAGCAGGAATACAAGCTGAAGCTGTACCATAATGAATCGCATCATCTAAAATTTGTTGAATTTCTTCCCATGTTGCATTTTGTGTTAATAAGGTATGATCGACGGTTGCTAAAATTTCTTTTAATTCCATTTGATTCACCTATCCTTATGCGTTTTGACGGTCTTGTGCAATTAAGTTACGTAAAGCTTGTACAGCAACTGTAATTGCTGCTTCTGTATCATGAACGATTGGATTTTCTAAGCCTGCAGCATTTCTTTCTTGATTTCCTACTACTAAGAATGTTGAACCAACTCTTACTCCTAAATGACTAGCTACTACAAATAAAGCTGCTGATTCCATTTCTGAAGCTTTTACTTTTAGACGTTTCCAAGCTTCCCATTTTTGTTGTAATTCATAGCTTACTGGCATTACTTCTGGTTCATGTTGACCATAGAATGAATCTTTACATTGAACAATTCCAGCATGAGTTGTATACCCTAATGTTTTACCAGCTTGTAATAATGCTGTTACAACATCATAGTTCGCAACGGCTGGGAACTCGATTGGCGCATATTCACGAGTTGTTCCTTCTGTACGAATTGCACCTGTAGCAATCACGATATCGCCACCTTTTACATCGATATCAATTCCTCCACAAGTTCCAACACGAACAAATGTGTCTGCACCACTTCTTACTAATTCTTCTAAAGCGATAGAAGCTGATGGTCCACCAATCCCTGTTGAAGTCACACTAACTTTTTCTCCATCTAAGTATCCTGTATATGTGACATATTCACGGTTATCTGCAACTAATTTTGCATCTTCAAAATGCTCTGCAATTTTCGCACAACGTTTAGGGTCTCCTGGTAAAATAACGTATTTACCTACATCTCCTTTGCGAATGTTTAAATGATATTGTAATCCTTCTTCTGAATAATTTTGCATCTCTCTTCCTCCTTTTAGGTATCCTATGAATACCTTAACTGTAAGATTATACCATAATTTTATACTTTTTGAAAACGTTCGCTAAAAAAATCAAAAAGAAAAGACT
>NZ_CAUUHX010000071.1:0-6488 GCF_963545075.1 uncultured Granulicatella sp. | reverse complement strand
CAAAATCAGGACGTGCTTTCTTCTATTTTTGAGACTTTTTGCCCAGTCTCTTTTTTATTTTGGCTTTTATGAATTCTGTGTTAGAATAGGAATGCTAAATAAGTAAAGGAGGGAAAGCGATGACAAATGATTTATCTACTATTATTCAAGCTATTGTAACGGATGAAAATGATAAAGCGTACTTTGTTCAAAAACAAGGTGAAACGTATCGTGTTTCAAAAAATCCCGATGTAACATTAGCCATCGGAGATGTCGTAACAGGCTTTGTATATGAAAATAGTGATCGTAAGAAAATCATGACCCTTGATATTCCAGAAGTAACTAATGAAACTTATGGATGGGCAACAGTTACTCAAGTGAGAAAAGATTTAGGCGTATTCGTATCGATTGGATTACCGGATAAAGATATGGTTGTTTCATTAGATGAATTACCAAACTTAAAAGAATTATGGCCAAAGAAAAATAATCGATTATATGTAACTTTAATTAAAGATAAGAAAAATCGTACTTGGGCAACAATGGGGGATGGAACAGAGTTAAAAGCCAAATCCATTAGAGCCAATCATACATTAAAAAATAAAGATGTATCCGCTACTGTTACGAATGTTAAATTAGTAGGAACATTTTTAATGACAGAAGAAGGGTATCGATGCTTCTTACATCCAAGTGAGCGTTTATATGAACCAACACTTGGGGAATTAGTCAATGTTCGAGTAATTGGTGTTCGACCAGATGGTGTGTTAAATGTATCCATGAGACCAAGAGCGTATGAAGCAATTGGAGATGATGCAGAAATGATTTTAACAATGTTAAGAAATCGTCCAACGCATACATTACCGTATTGGGATAAAACAGATCCAACGATTATTAAAGAAATTTTTGGAATTAGTAAGGGGCAATTCAAACGTGCGATTGGTTCCTTATTAAAAGCGAAAAAGATTACACAATCAGAAGGATTTATTCAATTAGTGGAAGAATAATGAGGATTGAAATGGGGGGATAAATCTGTGTTAACAATGGAAGGCATCAAAAAGAAATTGCAAGAAGAGGGATTTAAGCTAACTCCTCAAAGACAAGCAACGGTTGCAATTTTATTAGAAAAAGAAGATGACCATCTGAGTGCTGAAGCTATATATATGCTTGTTAAGCGGAAATATCCTGATATTGGATTAGCAACAGTTTATCGTACTTTAGAAATTTTAATAGATTTAAATATTACTTATCGAGTTGTATTCGATGATGGCTTAGCTCGTTATGATTTAAAACGAGATGAATCGAATCGTTTCCACCATCACTTACTATGTAATAAATGTGGAAATATTGAAGAAATTCATGAAAACTTATTAGGTGAAGTAGAGAAAATCGTTGAAGAACGATTTCATTTTAAAGTAGAAGATCATCGTTTAACTTTCCATGGCATTTGTCAAAAATGTAGAGAAGGTGAAACTCATGCAACGTAATTTTGATTATTTTGTGGATTCATTAGCAATTCAAGGATTATCTCAAAATACAGTCATGAGTTATCAAAGGGATTTAATGAAATTTTACCAATTTTTGAAAGAACAACAAATTCAAGATTGGAAAGAAGTCGATTATTCTTTGATTGTGTTATTTTTACAAGCTTTAAAACAGGATGGCTATGCGACAAGTTCTACGAGTAGAATGATTAGTTGTTTAAAAAAATTCTTTAAATTTTTACAACAGGAACAATTGGTGGAAACAAATCCAGTACAACCCCTGAAAGTTCCTAAAACGAGTAAGACGTTGCCAAAAGCTCTAACGGTTGATGAAGTGACACAAGTTTTAAATTCCTGTGATACTTCAGCCGTATTAGGATTAAGAGATAAAGCTATGTTAGAACTCCTTTATGCAACTGGAATGCGTGTTAGTGAGTTAATTACTTTAAAACTTAGTGACTTGCATTTAGAATTAGGATTTCTTCAAACAATTGGTAAAGGAAATAAACAAAGAATTATTCCTATTGGACAAGCTGCCGCTAATTGGGTTCAGCATTATTTAACTTATGCAAGAGTGGTGTTAGAACAGGAGTCAAATCCAGTGGAATATTTGTTTTTAAATCATCGTGGAAATGGATTTACAAGACAAGGTTTTTGGAAAAATTTAAAGAAAATTGTTCAAGAAGCAGGCGTTCATAAAGAAGTAAGTCCCCATACATTGCGTCATTCATTTGCAACGCATATTTTAGAGGCAGGGGCTGATTTGAGAATTGTTCAAGAATTATTAGGACATAGCGATATTAGTACGACTCAAATTTATACGCATTTAACAAATGAACGTATGAAGGAAATTTATCAACAAGCGCACCCTCGTGCGAAAAAATAAAATTTTATACAGAAAGAAGAATGTCAGATGAAATTTAAAAGAATTCACGTAATTGTAATGGACTCAGTAGGGATTGGAGAAGCACCAGATGCTGCTGCATTTAATGATGCAGGTTCTCATACATTAGGACATATTTCAGAACGAGTTGGTTTAAACGTTCCAAATATGCAAGCATATGGATTAGGAAATATTGCGCCATTAAAAACTGTACCTCCAGTTGAAAATCCAAAAGGAAGCTACACTAAATTAGAAGAAGTTTCTGTAGGAAAAGATACAATGACAGGTCACTGGGAATTAATGGGATTGAATATTAAAACTCCATTTAGAGTTTTCCCTGATGGATTCCCTCAAGATTTATTAGATAAAATTACAGAATTCTCTGGTAGAAATATTGTATGTAATAAACCATATAGTGGAACAGCTGTTATTGATGATTTTGGGAAACATCAAATGGAAACAGGAGATTTAATCGTTTATACAAGTGCTGACCCAGTATTACAAATTGCAGCTCATGAAGAAGTGATTCCATTAGAAGAATTATATCGTATTTGTGAGTATACAAGAGAAATTACTAAAGATGATCCATATATGATTGGTCGTATTATTGCTCGTCCATATGTGGGAACTCCAGGCAACTTCCAACGTACTTCAAACCGTCACGACTATGCATTAAGTCCATTTGGTCAAACAACTTTAGATTTCTTAAAAGAAAAAGATTTTGATGTTATTGCGATTGGTAAAATTAATGACATTTTCAATGGTCAAGGAATTACTGAATTTGTACGTACAAAAAACAATATGGATGGTGTTGATAAATTCGTAGATATCTTGAAAAAAGATTTCACAGGAATGAGCTTCTTAAACTTAGTAGACTTCGATGCTGCTTATGGACACCGTAGAGATACTGTTGGATATGGTAAAGCATTAGAAGAATTCGATGCACGTATTCCAGAAATTTTAGAAAATATGCATGAAGATGATTTATTAATTATTACAGCTGACCATGGTAATGACCCTACATTCCCAGGAACTGACCATACTCGTGAGTATATTCCAGTTTTAGCGATTAGCAAATCTCTACAACATCCAACACGTTTAACTCAAGGACATTTCTCAGATATTGCTGAAACAATTTCCGAAAACTTTGGCGTATCTTCAACTGGAAACGGACAAAGCTTCTTAAGTGAATTACAATAATATAATTGTGGAAATTCAATGAGTTCCATTATTGGATTTCCACTTCTTTTTTAAATCATCTAAAAAAAGAGAGGAAAGAGTAGCATGGCTTTATATGATCAATTATTAGAAACAAAACAATTTTTACAAAGTAATGGAGTTCAGAATATTGATTTTGGACTAATTTTAGGGTCTGGATTAGGAGAATTAGCAACGGAAGTTGAAAATCCAGTTATCTTCGATTACAAAGATATTCCTAACTTCCCAGTATCTACAGTAGTAGGTCACGCTGGACGTTTAGTTTATGGCGAATTATCTGGTAAAAAAGTTTTAATTATGGATGGACGTTTTCATTTTTATGAAGGATATCCAATGGAAACTGTTACATTCCCAATTCGTTTAATGAAATTATTAGAAGTAGAAACAATGATTGTGACAAACTCAGCTGGAGGAAGCAATCCAAACTTCAAACCAGGTGACTTAATGTTAATTACAGATCATATTAATATTACAGGTACAAATCCATTAATTGGAGCAAATGATGATCGCTTTGGACCTCGTTTCCCTGATATGTCTCATGCTTATCATATCTATGGACAAGAAGTTGTTCGTAAGGCAGCAAAAGAAGTAGGCGTGCAATTACAAGAAGGAGTTTATACAGGTTTATCTGGCCCAACTTATGAAACACCTGCTGAAGTTCGTATGGTACAAGTATTAGGTGGAGATGCAGTTGGTATGTCAACTGTTCCTGAAGTGATCATTGCGAACCATTCAGGAATTAAAGTCATCGGTATTTCTTGTATTACAAACTTAGCAGCTGGACTACAAGCAAACTTAAACCATGAGGAAGTAGTAGAAACAACTCAACGAGTAAAAGAATCATTTAAAGGTTTAGTTCGTAAAGTCATTGAAATTTATTAATTAGAATAGGAGTAGAGAAAGTGGATGCGTTAACGCTACGTATTGGGGAATTTGAAGGCCCAATGGATTTGTTATTACATTTAATTAAAGAGATGAAAATTGATATTTATAACATTCCAATGGTGGAATTAACGCATCAATATTTATCCTATATTCATTCCATGCAAGAAATGGAATTAGAAGTAGCTAGCGAGTATTTATTAATGGCGGCAACTTTATTAGAAATTAAAGCAAGAATGCTTTTACCGAAACCAAAAGTGGAAATCGATGAAGTAGAAGTAGAAGAAGACCCTAGGGATGAGTTAGTTGAAAAATTAATGGAATATAAACAGTTCCAAGAAGGTGCAAAAAAACTGGAAGAACTTTCGGTTCAAAGAGGTATGCATTATGGAAAAGAAGCAAGTGATTTATCCGCTCTTCAAGAAATTATTCCATTACAAGAAGGACAAGTAACGACTCAAGATTTATGGAATGCATTAAAAAAAATAGCAAGAAGAAATCTTGAAAAAATGCCTCTACAAGCAAATATTCAACATGAAACACATACGGTAGAGGAAATGATGGATTCGATTTTAAAAAAAATTCAAGAAAATCCTCAAAAAAGTATTCGATTTGATAAATGTTTCCCTTCGTTTCATCGTCATGCCATTGTGACAACATTTTTGGCGATGTTACAATTGGTTAGGGAACATAAAATTCGTTTGGTTCAACATGTGCCTTATGAAGATATTGTTTTAGAAACTTGCGATAAAGGTGGTGCATTTAGTGAATAATTATTTAGCAGCAACTCAAGCTTTATTATTTGTAGCAGGAGATGATGGCTTAACACTAGAAGAAATTAGTTATGTCGTTGGTATTGATAAAACGGCAGTTCGTCAACTATTAGAAGAATTAATGGAACAATTAAAAGATGAAACAAGTGGTTTAGAATTAATTTTAACAGCACAACGTTATAAATTTGTGACGAAAGCATCGTTAAAACCTTATCTTGAAAAATATGCTGTTTCTCCATTTTCTTCTCAATTATCTAGTGCAGCTTTGGAAACATTGGCTATTATTGCTTATAAACAGCCTATTACAAGATTAGAAGTAGAAAGTATTCGTGGAGTTCAATGTAGTGGTGCTATTCAAAAATTATTGTTAAGAGATTTAATTGAAGAAGCCGGTCGAATGGATAGTCCAGGTCGTCCAAAATTATATCGTACGACCACTTATTTTATGGATTATTTTGGATTAGAAACATTGGATCAATTACCAGATGTGGAATCATTACTAGAATTAAGCCAAGAAGAAAGTAAGCAATTATTTAAAAATAATGAAGACTTATTTGCAGAATTAGAACAAAAGCATCAAGAGGATGAAACTATTTCGTAAGAAAGGAAGGAGTATCTCGTGGAAAGATTACAGAAGGTTATGGCACATGCCGGAATTGCATCTCGTAGAAAATGTGAAGCCTTTATTGAAGAAGGTCGTGTGAAAGTAAATGGTACTGTTGTCAGAGAATTAGGATATAAAGTGTCTCAAATAGATAAAATTGAAGTAGATGGCATTCCGATTTATAAAGAAGAGCCTGTTTACTTTATGTTTTATAAACCAAAATCTGTTTTATCAAGTGTAACAGATGATAGAGGACGTACCGTTATTAGTGATTATTTTAAAGATGTCCCTCAACGTGTTTATCCAGTAGGAAGATTAGACTATGATACAACAGGATTAATTTTATTAACAAATGATGGAGAGTTTGCGAATTTAATGACACATCCAAAACATCATGTTGAAAAGAAATATATTGCTAAAGTAAAAGGTGTTCCAACCCCTCGTCATATGAGACAATTAGAAAGAGGTATTTGGATTGATGGCAAGAAAACTTCTAAAGCAGTTGCCAGAATATTATCCGTTGATACGGAAAAAAATACGGGAATTGTTTCTTTAACGATTCATGAAGGTTGGAATCACCAAGTAAAGAAAATGTTTGAAGCAGTAGAATTACCAGTTCAAAAATTAAAACGAGAAGAATTCGGATTCTTAACATTAGAAAATTTAAGACC
>NZ_CAUUHX010000070.1:0-6532 GCF_963545075.1 uncultured Granulicatella sp. | reverse complement strand
ACCAAAAGAAAATAATAAATAATGTATAAAACTCCATTTAAGGTATGCTACCTCAGATGGAGTTTTTTTGTGATTCTGTATTTAAATTGAATTAATTTCTCATCATTCTTTAGAAAAAACGATGCTTTGTGGTATAATTATTTTGAGTTATTTTATTCAAAAGGAGAAAGAAAATGTCAGAGATTAATCAAAATCATGCTCTTGAGCAATTAAAAGAAAATGCTAATAAAATTTACCAATTAATTAATCAACAAAAAAATCATTTATGTATTGCTAAATGTCCAGCTTTTGAAGAAGTAGTGGATACTCAATTGTTTGGATTATCAAAACAAGTAGAATTTGCTGTAGCGATTGGTGTTGTGGAAGCGAATGAAGGACATCAATTAATGGCTGATTTGGAATATGCATTAAATGAAGTATATAGCGATGTATATGAGAAAAACTGGCAATCTTAAGGAAAGAAAGAGGAATTATTGTTTTGAAAGTACAAGATAAAATAAAAAATCTCTTCCAAGTAGATAAAATCATTTTAGTTATTTTTATTTTATTATCTGCATTTGGTCTTGTAATGATTTATAGTGCAAGTAGTTATTTTTCATTAACATCTGTAGGTAATTCTGAATATTTTTTAATTCGCCAATTTGCCTTTGTTGTGGCAGGAATTGCTATAGCTATTGGAATTGCAAATAATGGGAAAAAATTCTTTTTTAATGAACGAATATTACAGATAGTATATGTAATATTAATTTTATTACTCTTATTCGTTTTCACTCAATCAGGAATTAAGGGTGCTAAAAGTTGGATTAATTTACGGATTTTTAATTTACAACCTTCTGAATTTGCTAAAGTTATTTTAATATGGGCAAGTGCTTTTTATTATCATAAATTTAAAGATAATCGTGATTGGAAACAATTATATATGTATCCAATGGGAATGCTTTTATTAGTAAGTATACTTGTTTTAATGCAACCAGACTTTGGAACTGTTATGATTACAGTCGTAATGATGTGGTTATTAGCATTAACAACAGGATATTCTAAAAAAGCGATTAAATATTCTGGAGTAGCTTTTGTCATTGGTTATTTGTTTACCTATTTACCGATTTCTATTATTCAGCACTTACCGTTTAAGGCTTATCAAGTTGGACGATTTCTTTCATTCCATAACCCATGGGATGATACGAGTGGTGTAGGTTATCAATCGATTCAAGGATTCTTAGCTTTGGCTAGGGGTGGATTAACAGGTACTGGTTTATCTAGCTCTATCCAAAAAACAGGATTTTTACCAGAAGCCCATACGGACTTTATTTTAGCGATTGTTGGAGAAGAACTAGGATTCATTGTTGTGTGGCTTGTATTAGTCGTTCTATTCTTCTTAATTATATATATTTTTTGGAAGTCTCAATTTTGTCGATCATTATTTTCTCGATACTTATGTCTAGGCGTTGGAATATTTCTATTAGTACAAAGTGGAGTGAATATTGGAGCGTTACTTGGGTTAGCGCCAATTACTGGGGTTCCACTACCATTTTTAAGTTATGGTGGTTCAAGTTTTATTGTTTCGAGTATTGCGATAGGAATGGTACTTTTTGCATTAAAATATGACAAGGAATACCAAGAAGATATGATGAATAAAATCAGAATGAATGAATTTGAACTTGTGGAAGATGAAAATAATGAAGGTTCTCAAAAAGAAACATTTCAAGAAAATAAAGAATTGATTGAAGAAAAGGAGGAAGAGCATGAAGAAATTACTGGTGGCTAATCGTGGAGAAATTGCGATTCGTGTATTTCGTGCCGCTGCAGAATTAGGGATTGAGACGGTTGGTATTTTTGCCAAGGAAGATGATCATTCATTACACCGTTTTAAAGCGGATGAAGCCTATTTAGTTGGAGAAGGTAAGAAGCCAACAGAAGCCTATCTAGATATGGATGATATTATTCGTATTGCGAAACAATCAGGGGCAGATGCTGTTCATCCTGGTTATGGTTTTTTATCTGAAAATATTGATTTTGCAAGAAAATGTCAAGAAGCAGGACTAACCTTTGTTGGGCCTCATTTAGAACATTTAGATATTTTAGGTGATAAATTAAAAGCAAAAACTGCGGCGCATAAGGCTGGATTACAATCGATTCCTGGGACAGAAGGGACAGTGTCTTCTGTTCAAGAAATTTATGAATTTGGAGAACAATTTGGTTATCCGATTATGATTAAAGCTGCACTTGGTGGCGGCGGTCGTGGAATGCGTGTTGTTTATCGTAAGGAAGATGTTCAAGATAGTTATGACCGTGCCGTTGGAGAAGCGATTAAAGCTTTTGGTGCTGGAGAATGTTATGTGGAAAAATATATTGAAAATCCACAACATATAGAAGTACAAATTTTAGGGGATAATTATGGAAATGTTGTCCATTTATTTGAACGTGATTGTTCTGTTCAAAGACGACACCAAAAAGTGATTGAAGTAGCTCCATGTGTTTCTCTATCAGAAGAAATGCGCTCCAAAATTTGTAATGCTGCAGCTAGCTTTATGAAAGAAATTGGGTATGTCAATGCAGGAACAGTTGAGTTTTTATTAGATGGAAACCAGTTTTACTTTATTGAAGTGAATCCAAGAATCCAAGTAGAGCATACCATTACAGAATTGATTACAGGAATTGATATTGTTCAAGCACAATTAAAAATTGCACAAGGAATGGATTTACATCAAGAAATTGGCATTCCTACACAAGAAAACTTAACATTTAGTGGTGCTGCTATTCAATGCCGTATTACTACTGAAAATCCTGAAAACAACTTTTTGCCGGATACTGGTAAGATTAATACGTATCGTTCACCTGGTGGATTAGGTATTCGTTTAGATGCGGGAAATGCCTTCCAAGGAAATGTAGTTACTCCATATTTTGACTCGCTATTGGTAAAAGTATGTACATATGGTCGTGATTTTTCTCAAGCAGTTACAACGATGCAACGTGCATTAAAAGAGTTTAGAATTCGTGGAGTGAAGACAAATATTCCATTTTTAAAAAATGTAATCCATCACGAAGATTTCTTAACTGGAACCGCTAAAACAACGTTTATTGATACAACACCTGAATTGTTTAAGTTTCCAAAGGAAAGCAATCGTGGAAATAAAATTTTAAAATATATTTCTGAAATTACGGTAAATGGATATCCAGGAATTCCGCAAGAAACAAAGGCGTTTGAGAGACCCACTTATATCGAAACATTGAATCCTGTTTCAAAACCACAGCAAACTGCTAAGCAGTTACTGGACGAAAAAGGTGCGGATGCAGTTTCTAAATGGGTATTAGAACAAGAAAAAGTTCTTTTAACGGATACAAGTTTTAGAGATGCGCATCAAAGTTTAATGGCAACAAGAATGCGTTCGATTGATTTAATTCAAGCAGCACAACAATATGAAGCTGCGGTACCTCAGTTATTCTCAGCAGAAGTTTGGGGAGGGGCAACTTTTGATACAGCATATCGTTTCTTAACAGAAAACCCATGGAATCGATTAGAAAAAATTCGTGCAGCAATGCCAAATACGCTCTTACAAATGTTATTGCGTGGATCTAACGCAGTAGGATATTCGAATTATCCAGATGCGGTCATTCGAGCGTTTGTTTTAGAAGCAGCTGCAGCAGGAATTGATGTGTTTAGAATTTTCGATAGCTTAAACTGGTTGCCTCAAATGGAAGTGAGTATTCAAGCCGTTCGTGAAGCAGGGAAAATTGCAGAAGCGACAATGTGTTATACAGGTGATGTATTAAATCCAATGCAAACTAAATATACATTAGAATATTATAAACAGTTTGCAAAAGATTTAGAAAAAGCGGGTGCGCATATGATTGCCATTAAAGATATGGCAGGATTATTGAAACCTCAAGCTGCTAAACAATTGATTACAACTTTAAAAGAATCAGTGGATATTCCCATTCATTTACATACACATGATACAAGTGGCAATGGAATTTTAACATTGGCAACGGCGATTGACGCTGGAGTGGATGTAGTCGATGTAGCCTTTAGTGCTTTAGCAGGTGGAACTTCTAACCCAAGTATGGAAACTTTATATCATGGTTTAGAAGGTACGACTCGTCAACCTGAATTAGAGATGGAAAATGTAACAAAATTAAACCGTTATTGGGGAACAATCCGTAAATCTTATCATGCATTTGATCAAGTACAAGTTTCTCCAAGTCCTGAAGTTTATTATCATGAAATGCCAGGTGGACAATATACAAATTTATACCAACAAGCTAAATCAGTTGGTTTAGGAGAACGTTTTGAAGAAGTGAAAGATATGTATCACCGTGTGAACCAATTATTCGGAGATATTATTAAAGTAACGCCTTCTTCTAAAGTAGTTGGAGATATGGCGTTATTCTGTATTCAAAATGAACTCAATGAAGAAAACATTTATGAAAAAGGATTAACACTATCTTTCCCAGAGTCTGTGATTCAATTCTTTAGAGGGGATTTAGGTCAACCAGTTGGAGGATTTAATGAAAAACTTCAAAAAGTTGTATTAAAAGAAATTGAGCCAATTACGGTTCGCCCAGGATTATTAGCTCCTGAAGTGGATTTTGAAGAAGTTCGTCAAGAATTAGAAACTTTATTAGGGCATAAACCAAAAGAACAACAAGTACTAAGTTATCTCATGTATCCAAAAGTTTACAGGGAATACCAAGAGAGAAAAGAACTATATGGAGATTTAAGTAAATTAGATACTCAAACCTTCTTCTATGGAATGCGTATGGGCGAGACAATTCAAATGGAATATGCTCCAGGAAAAGTCTTCATGATTACCTTAGTACAAATTGGGGAACCTGACCAAGATGGAAATCGAATTATGTTCTATCGATTTAATGGACAAAGCCGAGAAATTATTGTGCATGATGCGAGTGCAACAATGACAACTGTTAAACGACAAAAAGCAGATGCGAATGATTTTGGACAAATTGGAGCAACAATGCCAGGTAGTGTCCTAAAAGTATTTGTGACAAAAGGTGAAGCAGTTCGTAAAGGACAAGTGTTACTTGTAACAGAAGCGATGAAGATGGAAACAACGATTCAAGCACCATTTGATGGTGTTGTTGAAACGATTGCTGTTAAAGAACAAGATATGATTGATGTTAGTGATTTATTATTAACAATTCGTAAAAAATAATGAAGAGAGGAGAAATTACATGAAAGTTGCACAACATACTACTTATAATAAAAAGAATATTAAGCTGAATTTAATTGAAGTTCCTAGACCAACTATGAATGAAAATCAAGTTCTGATAAAGGTGTCTGCAGCTGGGGTTAATCCCCTCGATAACATGATCTCTCGTGGAGAGGTTGAAATGATTGTCCCGTACAAACTCCCACAAATTGCAGGTAATGAAGTCGTTGGAATCGTTGAAAGCATTGGTAACAACGTTGGTAACTTTAAAGTAGGGGACCGTGTCTTTGGACGTCTACCGCTTGACCATATTGGTGCCTTTGCAGAATATGTAACTGTCGATAGCCAGGCACTAGCCAAGGTACCAGACTATCTATCAGACGAGGAAGCTGCTGCTGTACCTCTTACTGCCCTAACCATCATGCAAGCCTTAGATCTCATGGGTGCTCAAGCTGGAAAAATCATCTTTATCTCTGGTGGCACGGGAGGTGTTGGAGGAATGGCCATTCCAATTGCCAAGGCCAAAGGCTTGAAAGTTATCACCAATGGTGCTGGCGATAGTGCTGATCGTGTTCTGCAACTAGGAGCGGATCGCTTTATCGATTACAAAACAGAGGATTATACAAAAACTGTTAGCGAAGTTGATTACGTCCTCGATACTCTTGGTGGGGCTGAAACTGAAAAGCAAATGTCTATCATGAAAAAAGGTGGTCACCTGGTATCTCTTCGTGCTATACCAAACGGTGCCTTTGCCAAACGCATGAAGTTGCCAAAATGGAAACAGATAATCCTCGGATTAGCAGGTCGCAAATTTGATAAGATGGCGGATAAATATGGTGTTCACTATCATTTCATCTTTGTAGAAAGCAATGGCGCTCAATTACAAGAGGTAGCTGATCTCTTGAGCACATTAAAACTCAAACCATCTATCGATACAGTCTATCCATTTGAAGAGGTGAATAGCGCATTAGACAAGGTCGCTAACGGTCGCTCTCGTGGTAAAACAGTCCTCACTTTTAAGAAATAGAAAGATGGGGAGTTAAAAAGGAGTAAACATGGAACAAGTTGAAAGAAGAGCAATTATTGTATGGCTCTATACATTAAAACCAATCAAACAATTAAAACGTTTCGGTAATATTCAATATATTTCTAAACGTCTAAAATATATTTACTTGTATGTGAATGAAGAAGAAGTGGAAAGTGTGATGGATAAAGTTAGCAAATTTCACTTTGTTCGAAAAGTTGAAGTATCTCCTCGCCATGAAGTTCGAATGGATTTTACACAAATCTTACCAGAATTACGTGAGGAAATTGAATTAGAAAAACAAGCATTAGCTTCAGAAGCGTAATGTTTATGTGTAAAA
>NZ_CAUUHX010000069.1:0-7007 GCF_963545075.1 uncultured Granulicatella sp. | reverse complement strand
TCAGAATTTTATAGTGCTTTCTTCTATTTTTGAGACTTTTTGCCCAGTCTCTCTTGCTTTCGTTTGCTCAAAACTATTCTTCTGTTTTGAATACTTTTGTTACAGTACGATCTACATAGGATGCAGATACGACACCTTCATACTCTTTCTTTCCTGCTTTTTCAAAAGCATGTGTATTGACGATTTTTTGCATGGCTGCTTTAATGGTTGCTTCATCCAAGTTTTCTACCGGTTTTGCAATGACCAAGTTTTTATGTTTTCCATCTGCGTTTTTGAAGACTAATGTTAATTCTTTTGTTGTTGTCATAGTTTTTCACTCCTTTTCCTATTAAGCAATTGTGTGACGGTAATGTGTTACAACTGTTACGTAGCTCACTGGATCTTTCATCAATGTTTTTAATGCTTCTCCAATTTCTTTTACTGCTTGTTCGTCAGCTGTTTCAACAAGGTTTGGTAAGCTTTTAATACGTTTTGCCTTTCCCTTTTCCTCATCCATATGAAACACTTCTAATGTTGCTTTTTGAAATACTTTTGCCATTTTCTTTTTCCTCCTGTTTGTTTTTTTGTAGTGTCATGACTTCCTACACTATAAATAGAAAATGACCGATAAATTTTACCCCTATTCACCGATTTTTTTATTAACGATTTCTTGAATAGCATCATAGTCATACCCTTCTTCTTCCAGGCGTTGTTTTCGTTCAGTTCCATTTCCCCATAATCCAAGAATGACTTCATCTGCGATGTCTTCATTCGTTTTCTCATATACTACCTTCTCTTCATCAGGTGTGGGTTCTTCATTATTAAATGTATCCTCATTATCTTCTGTCTCATTTCCAATTCCAGAAAGCATTTCCTCTACTGTGCTTCCTAACTGTGCAAACTCATTCATTCGGATGACAAAATAGTCTTTCACGCTTTCAGTTGTTCCTCCATGTAATGCTAAGCTTCTATGAGGGCATGAAGTAGGAACAAACTCATGATGAAGTCTCACGGTATCCGTCGTAATAGGGAGTCCATAATAGAGTAAATCTTCGGTCGCCTGCATTAAGGTGACGTCTTCATTTTCTATAAATTCTTCATCAGAGACTTTCATACTTTCACAGACTTCATAGCCAATAGAGCGAATATTACTCCACCAATCTCCAGTATGATAGGCAATATTATACGTATCTACGACCCGTACAATCGTGTTACGATTACAATAATAATGCGCAATTCCTAGTGATTTTTCACGGTATCTTAACCATTCGATATACTCCTCTGGTGTCATAGAACCTGCGTCATTATGAATCACCACAAATTCCACTCCTACTAAACGTCCACTGTTTTCCATTAATGTTTCATTGATTTTTTTGACCATTTGACTCTCCTCCTTGTATATATGCTTGATATTTCTTTTGAATCGCTTGTCGATCTCGGTAATATTTACTCTTACAACGTCCCTCAAGCTCAGCCAATTCCTTAATAGAATCGGATTGTTCTAGGAACAACTCCAATGTTTTCTTCTGTCTTGGGGTTAGTAATTCGTACAACTTTCCTAATTCTTCACTCGTCTCCAATTGCCCTTGAGTATCACTATTACTTCCTAGCAAAAATTCCAGACTCTCGTCACTACATTCTCGCATCTTTTGCCTGTTTTCTTTTGAAAATTCTCGTAAACAAATCCATGTAAATCCCCGTTTAATGTAGGCTGCATAAATATATCGTTGCTCTTCCAGAGGATTTCCTCCTAATTTCTGAAATGTTTCTAATATTAGAATCCTTCCTAACTGAAGTAAGTCTTGATATTCTGAGTTCGTATTCGACACATGGTAACCTCTTAAGACAGAATATAAAACTGGTTCAAATGTTTGAAGATATTCTTCACTCCATTCTAATGGCATTTCCCAATACTCCATACTCCTCTCTCCTCTATTGTTTTTACAAGATCTTGTTATTAAAACTGTACGCCAAATGTTTTTTATTCGCAAAATGGGTTATTGCCAAATTTCAGCGGCAAATTTGCTTATTCGCAAAAATTCCCTTTTATTTTTATAAATTTCGTAAATTCATTAACTTTTTTCTCTTTTTTATTTATTTTTTACTGATTTTGTTATAAAATAAAAGAAAAAAGCGTTTTCAGGAGGCGTTAATATGTTAAACAAAGTCATAGATTTCAATCGTAGTTGTGATGCTAGCCTTTTCGAAACTTGTATACAACATCAAGTTCCTGAAATGACACGAGATATCGTTCTGCTTTATGATGTTAGCGACGATCCTCGTACCGACTGCAATAGCATTATTGTCACCTGTTATGGTCAGTGGTATATTACACGCCAGACTACTTCACAGTTATTCGACTTATTACAAGGAAACACTCCTATTTCTTATACCCTTTCTAAGGAAATTACGAAAAAATATTGCACCATTCGTAAAAAAATTCCTTATTGTTTTGACGATTTTCTTTATTTCCCTATTTACACTTTTTCAGGCCATCACCACTGGTGTGGGTATCACCATTGCATCGATAAGCAAAAAGTTGGAGATACGCTACACTTATACTTCGACCAATCATTAGAAATTATTTTGCCCTATAAATATCCAACTTCAATTTTGAACACCAATCTCTTTGATTGTCTTCTTGAAAGTAACAAAGAATTTAAAAATCATTTTTACAAAAAATATCCAATTCATCATTCTTCGACTAGAGAACAATTAAATATTACGTTATTTTGTTATTTTTTCATTCCGATTATTTTAGAATATATTGATAAAGTATCTCCAGATGAATTAGATGAAAAAACTTGGGAAGAAGTTTTAAAGCATTTTAAGGCCGTTTGATAGGAAGGCATAAAAAAGAGGCTTAACGTTGCCGTTAAGCCTTTTTTCGCTTTTTATAACATCTTATTGGAACTGAGTTCGAAAAAGCTGAATCGGCGTGCGTTTCGGTGAAGTCTGTCGGAGATTCTCTCCTCTCAGCCTTCCCCTCCAACGGTCCGATTCAAAGCGCTTTTTCTCACATCTTAACTTTTACGTAAGCGTTCGATATCTCTTGCGATTTCTACTTCTTCATTTGTTGGAATGTTTAATACTGTTACTTTCGCATTGTCTGATGAAATAATTGCTTCTGAACGAGTGTTGTTACGTTCTTTGTCAATGTCACATCCGAACCATGTAATTCCGCTAATAATTAAGTCACGGATTTTAATTGAGTTTTCACCGATACCTGCTGTAAATACAATCGCATCTACACCATTCATTACTGCAATGTATTGACCAATATATTTTTGAACACGATCCACAAAGATTTCCATTGCTACTTTAGCATCTTCGTTTGTTGCTGAAGCATTGTCAATATCACGCATATCGCTTGATAAACCTGATAATCCTAATAAACCAGATTTTTTGTTTAAAATATCAACCATTTCATTGATATCTGTAATATTTAATTTATTCATTAAGAATGCTACTAATGAAGCATCGATGTCTCCTGAACGAGTACCCATTGTAACCCCTGCTAATGGAGTGAATCCCATAGATGTATCTACTGATTTACCACCATCAACGGCTGTAATTGAAGCACCGTTTCCTAAGTGACATGTAATGATTTTTAATTCTTCAATTGGTTTACCTAACATTTCTGCTGCACGTTGTGAAACATAACGGTGACTAGTTCCGTGTGCTCCGTATTTACGTGCTTTGAATTGTTTGTAGTATTCTAATGGAATACTGTATAAGTATGCTTTTTTAGGCATTGTTGTGTGGAATGAAGTATCGAATACTGCAACACTTGTGATATCAGGTAAGATATGTTTGAATGCACGCATTCCGATAGCTTCTGCTTTATTGTGTAATGGAGCAAATTCTGCTAAATCTTCTACTTGTTGGATAACTGTATCGTCTACTAAAGCTGAATCTTTGAAGATTTCTCCCCCAGCAACTACACGGTGTCCAACACCAGTAATTTCATCGAATGAAGCAATAATGTTTAATGCTACTAATTGTTCTAATAATTTTTCTACAGCTACTTCGTGGTTTGGAATATCTTCTACCACTTCATATTTTTGATCATCTCCGTAGCTGATTGAGAAGATTGAATTTTCTAATCCAATACGTTCTACTAATCCTTTTGCCACAACTTCTTCTTGAGGCATGTTAAATAATTGGAATTTCAAGCTTGAACTTCCGGCATTAATCGCGATTGATTTTGACATGGTCTGTCTCCTTTGTGTGATAATGTTCTTCTTTTGTGAAAAACACTGTACAATCTTCCTTTTAAAAAGTTTCATGATTCAGTATTTCTCGCACCTCATTCATTTTAGCATAACTAAGTACAGATTGAAATAATAAATCCTTGGTTCTACTTTCTTTTTCTAAAAGTTATTTTATTTCAGAATAGAATAAAAATAAAAAAAAACACCCCAAAGATAGATTTTCTCGGTCTACCATTTGGGATGCAGTATACTTTTAGAGTACATTTTTTAGGTATTTCTTTTTTAATTAAGCTTTAAAATATTCTCTTTTAATTCTAGAGAGTAGATTATTCGCAACAGAAGTTACTCCGACATGCATCAATTCTGGATCAGAATAATCTAGATTACGTGCATAAACTTCTGCAACTCTGTAAGCAATCTGCTCATCTAATTGATAATTGGAAGCTTTTAATAACGCATTTCTTAATTCTGAACTGTAACATTTAACATTATTTTCTAACGATACTACTGCCATTTTAGTAACTCCTCTCCTGTTTTTACTTGATAAACTTTTACTTTTTACGAAAGTTCTTTCGCCCATTTTTCAAATGTTTGTGTAAACTGTCTGAACTTATCGATGTTTTTCATATCCGGTATGTCGCCTAACAATACTTGACGTGCTTGTTTTGCACCTTTTCCTTTTTTCTGGAAAATGAGCAGCGACTTGCTATATTGTTGGTTTTTGAATAATGTTTTAGGGAAAGCTAGCATCGCTTGAACAAAGGATTCTTTTTGTAAATGTTCTAATAATGACGCACTTTCTTCTGTTTCAAATAAATTCGTTGGCACAATCATCAATCCAAAGCCGCCTGATTTTAAATAATTCAAATGTTGTTCAATGAATAAATGGTGTGCATAAGAATGTCCTTCTTTTGCATGAGTCTTAAACTCTTTCGCACGTTCATCAACTGGATAATAACCTACTGGTAAGTCGGATAACGCAATATCGATTGGATCCACTAATAAATCACTTAATCCATCTTGCAACATCACTCGTACATCCAAGCTTTCCAAGGCAAATGATTGCAACGCTAAATGAACTAATACTTCATCATTATCGATGGCAGTCGTTTGAATATTTTTTCCACTTTCTTGTAAAAAGAGCTGAACGGTACTTAATAAATTCCCACTACCACATGCAAAATCAGCAAGTGCTAGTGTTTCTTTATTTTCTGTTAAGCGTTCCACCATAAAGGCTACTAATAAACCAATTGAATCTGGTGTCATTTGGTGATTCATTTGTAAGCCATCTTCTTTTGCAGCTTTTAAGAAAGTATATTGAATCATGCGACGAATTTGTTCTTTTGTAAAGCTTTGTAATGCTAATTCTGTATAAGCTCTATTTAATTGTTCAATCGTTACCGTATCTGGTTGTCCTTCTACTTGCTGAGCTTGATTTTCTGAAGCTATATTTTGCAAGGTTTCTCCTAATGCCTCTACATATGAATACTCAATTGCTTTTTGGAGTACTTGAACAGCCTCCCATAATTTTTCAAAACTACGAATTTCTTTATTTTCCTGTTCCATCAAACTCCTCCTTTCAAATAAAAAATAAGAGACAGGACAAAGTCCTGCCTCCGCAAATTCCATATTATTCAGCAGCTGCTACTGGGTAAACAGATACTTGTTTTTTGTCACGGCCTTTACGTTCGAAACGTACTACGCCATCAACTTTAGCGAATAATGTGTCATCTCCACCGATTCCTACATTGTGACCTGGATGGATTTTAGTTCCACGTTGGCGGAATAAAATTGAACCACCTGTAACAAATTGTCCATCAGCACGTTTAGCACCTAAACGTTTAGACTCTGAGTCACGTCCGTTTGATGTAGAACCGCCCCCTTTTTTGTGGGCGAATAATTGTAAATTCACTTTTAACATGAGAGTGCACCTCCTTGATAGGTTAATCAACTTGAACGGTTAGATAGTTAGGATATTCTTCTTGAATTCCTTCTAACCCTAGTAATAGACTATTTAATAAAATTTGTGTTGTTTGAGCTTGAACTTTCGTTACATCTCGTACAACTTCGACATATAAATACCCACCTTCGACTTCATCAACGTCAACAATCGGTTGATAGCCTGCTAGCTTCTCGATACTATTAACAGTCGTAATCGCTAATGCAGAAACGCCTGCACATACAATATCACTTCCATGCTCGCTAAAGCCTGCATGTCCTGTCATTTCAAAAGAAACTAATTCGTGGTCTTTTTTATGAAACGTTACTCGTATCATCGTCAAAATTAAGCGTTGATTGCGTTAATCACAACTTTTGTATAAGGTTGACGGTGACCTTGTTTACGGTGAGAGTCTTTACGACGTTTGTATTTGAAAGTTACAACTTTCTTTTGACGGCCTTGTTTTTCAACAGTTCCTTCAACAGTTGCACCTGCTACGAATGGAGCACCAACTTTAACGTTTTCTCCACCTACAAATACTACTTCTTCGAAAGTCACTTTGTCGCCAGCTTCTGCGTTTAATTTTTCAACGTAGATTGCTTGACCAACTTCAACTTTAACTTGTTTACCACCAGTTTTTACGATTGCGTACATATTGCACCTCCTATATTTTAGACTAAGACTCGCCAGTTTAAAGTGCCGATTCCGGTCTTTTGTACTCTAATCCGAGCGGTTGTAGCTGTGGTGCTTCACAATTACAACATGAACAGTTTAACAGAGATTTCTACCTAAGTCAAGCAAAAGCTCTGGCAATTAAAATGAAAATTCTAAGAAACACAAACATTTGTGACACGAACCAGTGTCAATACAACTTG
>NZ_CAUUHX010000068.1:0-7454 GCF_963545075.1 uncultured Granulicatella sp. | reverse complement strand
TACACTAAAATAGGATTGGTGGATTTTCTCCATCAACCCTATAAATTATAGAACCTCGATTTCGAGAAAGGTTTTTTTGTGTTTAATTAGGGGGAGTAAAACCAGGTTAAAGTATGTGAAAAAACGATTTAACTAATAAATTAAATAGTGAAAAAACGTTATAAAACATTTATTTTATGTAAAAAATAAATAAACGAAAATATTCACAAAAACGTTGACATAGTACAATTTTAACACTATCATATCCGATAGTGTGTGTTTTTTTCATGAAAAACAAGGGAGTGTCATTGTGAAAAAAAGAAAGTTATTAAAAGGTATTTTAGTATTCATTTTAGTGTTCTCTCAAATATTATTTCCGGTAAAAAAAATCTGGGCTGAGGAAATAGATCCAACAGTCACTTATCATAAAACAATTACACCAATGAGAGATAGTAATGGAAATACAATTCCAGACCAATATGAATTGATGTTAGACATCACTTCAAATAGTGGACAAAATATTACGTATCAACCATTAGATGTTGTTTTTGTAGCGGACTTGTCAGGAAGTATGGGGAAAGCAGTTCTTGGAAATCAAAGTGTTAGTCGACTTCAAGCATTAAAAAATGCATTAGTTGGAAAGAATAATACTCCAGGTTTAATTGATTCTGTACTTTCAAATCCAGACAATAAAATTTCTATAGTTGGATTTGCTGGAAGAGCTGATAATGATTTTTATCGATGGAATAATGGGAGAGTCGAGCCAAGAGAAAGTGTGGATTTTTTAAGAGGAATTAATTCCTTTGATGATTCGTATATTTATTCTGATTGGAGTAATAATGCTAATCAACTAAAACGAGTTGTTTCTAATTTACAATTAGCTCCAAGAGAAGTAAAAGGAAATGAAGGGCGAGGAACTATAGGAACCAATACGAATGTTGAAGCGGGATTGAAAGATGCTATAACTCTACTACAGAATGCTAGACGGGGTACGAAAAGAGTTGTTATTGTCCTGTCAGATGGAGAAGCAAATATGTACTATAACAACTATGGACATAGTGTTGTTAAGTATCCTAATGCAGGGAATTGGTTTAATAATAGATTATACGGTAATTTGCTAAATCGTCTTAGAACGATTTCTCCTGCAGTTCATGGATTTTATTCTGTAGCATTTGCATATGAAGGAACTTTTGATACATTAAATTGGATGAGAGATCAAGTTAGAGGATTAAATAGAAATATTCCAAGTGAAGAATTATATGCCAATACTGAGCAAGAATTGATTGATGGATTGAATGATATTACACGAAAAATAAGACCATTAGGAATCAGAAAAGTAACAATTACAGATACTTTATCAAAATTCGTGACATTACTTCCGAACAATGCTTCAAATCTTAGAGTTGTTAAAATAGTAAATGGAGTTGAAACACCTTTAACAGAGCAAGAAGCAAGAGTGACAACAGAACAAAATCAACAAGGGCTAATGTCTGTTACTGCACAATTTGCTGACGATTATCGAATGGAAGACGGTGTCAAATATGCACTGAAATTCACCGTTAAATCTTCTCAAGAAGCATTAGATGCGATTACAGGAGATAAGAAAGTTACAGCTTCTGATGCGCTAAACGGAGATAAGTCAAAACTGTATTCGAATCAATCAGCAACAGTAACTTATACTTATGGAATTGAGAAAGAAAAAACGAAAACTCTTCAATATTCTGAAGTACCAAGTTTTAGCCCGTCTACGCCTTTAAATATTCCAGTCAAAGTTGAGTGGAAAGATTCACGTGGGGGAACGAATGTTACAGCAATAAAACCAAATTCGATTACATTAGGACTAACAAAGAAAAATAAAACAGGTGGACAAGATACGCCGAATTATCGACAAATTACAATTCCTCAATCGAATAAAGGAGAAATTCAAAACGTTGCTAAAGGGTATGAATATCAAATTGCTCCGCAAGAACTGTCTGCATTTGATGCAAAAGTTGAAAATATTGGAACGACAGATGCACCTTCTTTCAAGGTAACGTATCAACAAAAACCGAGCTTAACCATTCAGAAGAAATTGACGGGAGAAGAAGTACAGCAACAAAAATATAATGTGAAAATTGAATTACGTGATAGTAATAATCGAGAGTTGTCGGGAACATATGGTGGATTAACCTTTAAAAATGGTGTTGCGAATATTGAACTTCGACCAAATACACCGATTCAGCTCTCGTATCTTCCAAGAGGAGCTCATTATACCGTTACAGAGGATGAAAAATATGCAGGACATTATAAAATTGATTACTCTGTAAAACAAGGAGTATTAACAGAAGATAAGACAGTAACGATAACCAATCAAAAATATCCTAGCTTATCCATTACAAATGAGGTGAGCGGTGAATTAGCAAATTATCAACAAGATTTTGAAATGGAAATTCAAATTACTGGATTGAAAAATAAACAAATAAAAGCACAAAAAGGAAATAAAGAAAGTATCGTTTTATTTTCTAATGATCGAGCTACTGTGAGTTTAAAACGAGGAGAAACAATTCGGTTTGATGATCTTCCAATTGGGGCTCATTATGAAGTTCGAGAATCTTCACGTTCGCAAAGGGGATACACAGTAACTTATGAAAACCAAAGTGGACAATTAGATCGTGATAAGCAAGTTCGAGTCATGAATAAACGAGTATCTGTTCCGGCTACTGGATTAGATATATTGGATTCATCTAATATGATGCTCATGATTGTTGGATGTATCGGAGTTCTAGGTTTATTGGTGATGATTACGAATAGGAGAAGAATCTAAATGTTAAGTAGAAGAGAAAGTTTGCAACTAAAAAAAGTCAAAGAAGAAAGGCCGAAGAGAGGAAAAGGTCCACCAGGAATTAAAGAGGATATCGTTTATCTTCTAGGAAAAATAGTATTTGTTATAGCAACATTAGCACTTTTATATTTCTTTTTGTTTGGAATTATTCGTTACAACGATGATGGAATGAAACCAGCGCTAAAAGATGGAGATGTAGTAGTTTATTATCGACTTGATAAGAAATACTCAGTGGGAGATTTGCTAACGTATGAATATAAGGGGAAACTTCGTGTGGCACGTGTCATTGCCACAGCAGGTAGTACGATTGATATTAACGAAGATGGATTAATCGTTAATGGTTCACCCCAACAAGAGCAGGATATTTATAAAGAAACATTGCTTTATAAAGAAGGGGTAGAATTTCCGCTTAAAGTACCTGAAGGAAGTCTATTTGTGCTAGGAGATAATCGAACAACAGCAGTAGATAGTCGTGTGTTTGGACCTATACCAATTAAAGATACACAAGGAAAAGTCGTCACAATTGTTAGAAGAAGAGGATTTTAAAAAGAGGAGAATTAGGAAATGAAAAAAACATTTATGAAGAAATTAGCAACAGGTGTAGTAGCAGCGGGAACAATTTTATCTTTATTACAAGTACCAAATGTATTAGCTGAAAATGAAGTAGCAAGTTCTCAAAATGAAAAAAATGTTGTGGTAAAAGTCAATAAAGAATTAGATATTGCAGAAGGAATTACTACTCCAACAGCAACATTTACATTTAAATTTGCTCCAAAATCAGGACAAAATAGTGCAAATGTCCCATATGAAACAGTGACACCAACAAATGGAACAATTCCAAATCGAACAGTTACTTATGGAGCGGGAGATACTCTTCCTCAAGGGAAAACAGCCATTACAAAAGCGACAGATGATATTTTTGCAGGAGTAACTTATGCAAATGCTGGGGAATATGTGTATACAGTATCAGAAGAACAAACAGGTTGGACAGCTTTAGCTAATAATATTGATACATTAACATTCGATACAAAAACATATGAAATGCACGTATTCGTTAAGAACAAATCTCAAGGAACAGGAACATACATTTCTAATGTTTACTTCGTAGATACAACTGCTGGAAGTACAACAGCTGCCACTGCTAAAAAAGCAGGAAATACTGAAGCAGGAACAGAAGGTGGTTCAAAAGTCTATAAATATGATTTGTTCAAAAATAAATATACTAAAAAAGCCGGTAAAACTGGAGACACACCATCAACTATTAATCCAAATGCAGATGCATTAACGATTACAAAAAAAGTTGCTGGGGGATTAGCAAGCAAAACTAAAAACTTTACTTTCAAATTAACATTCAAAGCAGCTTCGACAGATGAAACTGGAACTTATACTGGTACAAAAGGATCAGAACAAATTCAATTTACAAAAGATGTTGAAAAAGAATTCACTCTACATGATGGAGAAAGTTTAGTATTCGCTGATTTACCAGCAGGTACAAAATATACCTTAAAAGAAGAAGGAACTTCAGGTTATACACCATCTTCAGCTTATAAAGAAAACGGAACTCTAAAGAATGGTTCAACTGGTACTCAATCACAAGCTTACACTGTTGCAGATGTTTTAATTGGGGAAAAAGAAAATAATAATATTGTAACGAACACTTTACCAGAAGTTACTCCAACAGGTTTATTAATTGATAATCTTCCATTTATTATCATGATTGGATTAGGATTGTTTGGATTTATTTTAGTAGCGAAAAGACGTAGAGAAGCGGAATAATTAAGAAATGAAGACGAATCAAGAAAAACCAAAGAAATCAATTTCAAGACATTTTGTTCTGTTTCTAGATAATTTATTGAACCATTTTCTCTTGCTTGTGACAGCTTTAGTTTTTCTGTTTGGTTTTTATGCATTATGGGATTCGAATCAAGTCTATTCATTAGCTTCCTCTAGTGAGTATGAAGCGTATCGCCCTGTATCTTCGGCTCAAAAAGATGAATTAGCTAGCTTTTCGGGATTTGAAAAATTACAAAAGTTGAATTCAGAAGTCATTGGTTGGATTAATGTTTATGGAACGAATATTGACTATCCATTAGTACAAGCAAAAGATAACGAAAAATATTTAACCCGAGATTCCAAAGGAGAATTTGCTTCTACGGGAGCTATCTTCTTAGATGCTCGAAATAATCCGAAATTTGAAGATTTTAACACCATTATTTATGGTCATCATGTAGAAAATGGAGTCATGTTTGGAGATGTAGCGAAGTTTTCAGATAAGGAATATTTTGAACAACATCGTTATGGAAGTATCTTTTATAATGGACAAGAAAAAGGAATTGAAATATTTGAAATGTTAGAAGTTGATGCTTATGATTTCAATATTTATGATCCTGGCATTGTTGGAGAAGAACGTCAAGAAGAGTATATTCAGCATTTGCTTTCTGTAGCGATCAATAAAAGAGATATATCTATAAGAAAGAATGATCATATTATATTACTGAGTACATGTTTTCTAGATGTCACGAATGGTCGGCATATCGTAGTTGCAAAAATTACGGATGATATTCCTGAAAATACATTCCATATGAAAAAATCAAAGCCATTCCCATATAGTGTGTTTGATGATTCATCCTTAGGGAAATATTTATCATCCATTCCATTATGGATTTGGTACATTATTATATTAGTACTTATCATTGTAGTATTATTCTTACTCGTGATAGTAGTGTTAATGGTACAACAACGTAAAGAAAGAAATCGTTAAAAATAAAAGGGTGGATAGTTTGAGTGATTGCTATCTATCCTTTTTGATTTAGAGGTCAATTTGTGAAGAAGATTATAAAGATAATGTTCATTAGTTTTGTTTTATTTTTAATGAATACTCCATTTGTGTTATCGGATGAATTAGACAACTACAATCCGATTGAGCATCATGAAGAAAAAGGATTTTATCAGTTACAACAAAATCATCCTGATGTAAAAGGATGGATTAGCATTGATGGAACACATATTGATTATCCGTTGCTGCAAAGTGAAGATAATGTAAAGTATTTGGATCATAATGCATTTGGAGACTATGTAGTGACAGGTTCAATCTTCTTAGACTATCGTTTTAATGCTAATTTTACAAATTTTAATACTATTATTTATGGACATCATGTTCCAACAGGCGATATGTTTGGAGATATTAAAAAATTTACAGATAAAGAGTTCTTCGATAATCATCGTTTTGGAACGATTTATTATAACGGTGAAGAAAAAGAGTTGGAAATCTTCGGTATTCTAGAAGTAGATGCGTATGATATGACTATTTATCGCCCATTAGCAGATAATGTAGAAGAAAATCAAGCGTATTATCAATATTTATTGACGAAAGCAAAATATAAAAGGGATGTATCGGTCACTTCAGACGATAAAATTTGTTTATTAAGTACGTGTTTTGTGGATGTAACAAATGGAAGACATATTTTATTAGCGAAAATAAATTCAGTTTTTAAGAAAAATCAGATAAACTCACCGTCCATTACAACGCATATTCCTCAACAAAGTAGTGTTTCTATATGGATTTTTTATGTCGTGTTATTGTTGCTGATGATGATTATTATTTTGTTAGTTATCATTATTTGTTTATTAAAACTGAAACCCGTCAAAGAAAAATAACAAAGAGCGGTATATTTTTAAATGAATAAGTATATAAAAATAAGTTTGAATATATAATTAAAAAATAAAATTACTCTATAAAAGTTATCTTTATATTGTGAGAGTTGGACGGAGAATTATTTTGAAAATGTTGTACAGCGAATAAAGGTAGCGTTTTCAAAAAAAAAAAAAATACTTCCATTTTACTTGCAATTTTATGCTGTTTACAGTAGAGTTGATTTGTATCATAATAATTATTTAAAAGAAAATTTCTTTTAAAATAGGAATTATTCTAAAATAGGAGGAGTTATTTTGAAAAAGAATCAAAGTTTACGTGCCATTCAAGCACAGAGATTTTTGAGATATAGCATTCGTAAATTTACGGTTGGAGTTGCTAGTGTAGCAATTGCTTCAGGATTAGCTGTGCTAGGTGGTACAAATGCACAAGCAGCTGAAGAAGTAGTCACACCTGCAACGGTAGATGCTGGAAAGAATGTTAAAACAGATGTTGCTGAAAAAGTGAACACATCAAAATTAACCGAAGCAATTGCTCGTTTAGAAGCAGCTTTAGAGAAAGCTGCATCAACTGAAAAAACAGCTTCAGTAATTGAATCTGCAAAAGCAGAATTAGCAAATGCAAAAGCTGTAGCTGTAAATGAAGCTGCAACAAAAGAAGAAGTAGCAAAAGCTACGTCAGAAGTAAACGGTAAAGCATTCGTTGTTGAAAGTATGCCAAAAGCAACTGCAGACAAGAAAGAAGAAAAAGAAAACAAAAACCAAGATCCTAGAAATGGACAAGCTATTCCAGGGAAAGGTGAGAGTGGGTTTAGAGCTGTAGATACTACAGCCGCAAATGCTGCATCAGAAGCAGAAAAATATAAAGGCATTCGTGATGCTGCTATTCCAGAGTTACAAGCAAATATTGATAAAATGCAAGCTGAAATAGCAAAAGAAGAAGCTAAGCCTACGAATAAAAAAGATCAATTTAAAATTGATGTTTTAAAACATATTAAACAAA
>NZ_CAUUHX010000067.1:0-8025 GCF_963545075.1 uncultured Granulicatella sp. | reverse complement strand
AAAAGACGGTGGCTAATTTTTATAGTGTTTATAACACCACTCAACTAGTCAAAGTCATGAGCGGTGTTATTTTTTTGTCACTAATTCTATTATTTTGACAATCAGTGCCAATAATGCAACTAGTAAAGTCGCAAAAGAGCACACCAATGTCAACAATTCATAGACTGACAAAGTACAACCCCCTTTCGATAGATTTAATGAAGATGCCCATAAGCATCACCTACCTTTATAGAGATTGCCACCGCTTTAAAACTTTCTACGTTGAGAGTGTACCATAAACGAAATGGAAATAACAGTAGTATGTGTAAGAAATCACATTGTTTGAAAATTTTTTAGAGTTCTAGTATAATAAAGATACAAAAGGACACATCAATGTCAAAGCTTCATAGAGAGAATACCGCTTTACAAATATCATTTTGGAAGGCGGTTTTTTTATACGTGAATCGCTATTTAATAGATTTTCACCTGAATTCACATTTGTCAACAAAATCATCCCAAAGTTGTATGGACAGTTCTGGAAGATAAACCTATAATGAAGACAATAAAAGGAGGAATTTAAATGAAAGATGTAACCAATAGTGCCAATCGAAGTGCAAGAAATCAACAAGGTAAGAGCCTTCGATTGAATTTTTCAAAGACAATTTTATATATCATTGCAGTCATCATCATTGCGCTGTACTATTATAAAAATCTTCCACCAATTCACTATGCTTCACCTGCTTTCTGGGTGTTTTTAGCACTCATTTTAGTATTAGTTGGGGGGATTGAATGGATAACAGGAGCTAGTATTGCTTTTAAAACGAGTACGAGTAAGTTTTCGTGGGAACAAGTGAATGAGTCTAAAAGTCATTTAGTTTCTAAAATTGTACTTTCTATCGTTGGAGTTTTAGTTGTTATTGCTGCGGCAAGTTACTTTATTTTATCTCCATTATTTTTTGCAGAATCTTATTCTAAAATGATTCAAGTGAAAAATGCAGATTTTGCGACAGATTTTCCTAAGACAGATGTGACACAAATTCCATTAATCGATCGTGACACAGCTTCAAGATTAGGCAATCGTAGAATTGGGGCGTTAACCGACCTAGTTTCTCAATTCGAAGTGGCAGAAGATTATACGCAAATTAATATTCAAAATCATCCATATCGTGTATCACCATTAAAATATGCTGGATTTTGGAAATGGGTTTCAAACCATCAAGATGGAATTCCAAATTATATGCAAGTCGATATGGTGACGGGTGATGTAGAAGTGAAGAAACCAGATCAACCAATTCGTTATAGTGAAGCGGAGTATTTCAACCGTAATATTCATCGTCATTTACGTTTCAATCATCCATTTACATTATTTGGTAGTCCAAGTTTTGAAGTCGATGATGAAGGGACACCGTATTATATCGCTTCAACTTATAGTCGTAACTTTTTCTTAAGAGAACCTGAAGTGAATGGTTTAATTACGGTAAATGCTCTAACGGGTGAAAGTAAGCATTATAATTTACAAGAAATTCCTCATTGGGTAGACCGTGTCTATAGTGCGGAATTGATTTTACATCAGTTGGAAATGAATGGGAAATATAAATTAGGATTCTGGAATACGATTTTCTCTAAAAAAGGAGTGACGGTTCCTACAAAAGGGTATAATTACTTACCAATGAATGATGATATTTATCTATATACAGGGATTACTTCTGTAGCTTCAGATAATTCAAATATTGGATTTGTGCTAGTCAATACTCGTACAAAAGAAGCGAAAATGTATCCAATATCTGCAGCAGAGGAGTTCTCAGCAATGAGTTCGGCAGAAGGTAGTGTACAAGAAACGGGTTATAAAGCAACCTTCCCATTGCTCATTAGCCTCAATGGCAAGCCAATGTATATTCTATCGTTAAAAGATAGCTCAGGCTTGATTAAAAAATATGCCTTAATCGATGTTGAAAACTATCAAAATGTCTATGTAGAAACAAGTGTGAGTCGTTTAATTCAAAAATATGAACAATCTGCTCCTACGGAAAATGTTGGAACAGAAAGTGATGATCATCTAACAAGTGTGACGGGGAAAATTCAAGATATTCAAGGTGTGGTCGTGAATGGAAATACAATTTACTATTTATTAGTGGATGAAAAAGTCTACCGTGCTCCAGCTACGATTCAAAATCGTTTACCATTCTTGCAAAAAGAACAACAAGTAGAAATGCAAGTTACTCCTCATGGGGAAGTTAGAAGTATTGTCATTAAATAGAATCAAAAGTGTATCAGATGTGTCTGATGCACTTTTTTATTTTAGTAGTAACGAAGAAATTTTTTAAATAATTTGAATTTATATGGCATCTATAGTCTTTTTGTTGAAAGAATAGTACAATAAAACTGAATAGAGAAGAGGAGTGAAAGATAGTGGAAGAGATTTACAATGGATTGTATCAAGTTCAAGAGGAATTAGCTGAAATTGAAAAGGAAACAATGGTTGCAGCAGTCTGTAATCAATCGGGAAAAGTTCAATTTATTGTGCAATTAATGCATAATAAGGAAGGACAGTTTGCGGCATTTTTCCATAAAACTGTTCGTGAATATCAACATAGAATCAAAGCAGAAGATACTATCGTAGCAATTGCTGAAACGGAAGAAGATTTAGCTGAAATTGAAGGATTACGTAAAGGAATTCAAATTCTCTTTGTTCCATTAGACTTTATTCCGAAAAGTCAAAAAGAGACATTGAGAAACTTAGGGATTACTCGTAAAAGGAAGAAACTATATCCATTAATTTTAAGTTTAAATGATTCTAAATTACTTTCCAGAAATATAAAGGGAGCAGAAGTGACTTTCTGTAAAAAGGTGGTTGATTGGTTAACGCAAGAAGGAAATCTTGCATTGTTAGCAGCGACTACAAAACCGACTGAAAATAATACTTTATCGAAGATTACGTATCATACTAAGAAAAAAGAAAGTGTCTATGAACAAGGGGATATTCTTCAGTTTGAAGAAGAACTAACTTACGAAGAATTTATTGGTTATAAAGGTGAAAAACCACATCTTTATGTACCAGAATTAACACTTTATCGTGCAAAAAAAGGGATTCAATTATCTACATCTGAATCATTTGAAATTCGTTTAATGCTCTCTCCAACGCATTTTTATGGGAAAGATGAAAAAGACGGGCCTCAATATATTTTAATCATTGCTTTTGGAATGGAAATAGCATTGATTGAGCCAATGGATACATTAGATCCTAAGTTTATTCAAAATACATTAATAGAATTTTATAAGGATGTACCTATGACTCCAAAAAAATGGATGACAAAAGGAGTCTTTGCACCATTTTTGAAAGATTATTTAGATCCAGTGATGGAATTTTTCAAAACCCCGTTTGAGATTAGTTCAGAAGACTCTGTCATTGATACGTATACTTTTGATCATTTCTTTCACTTGATTACTTCTGATGATCCTTATTATGATTTTGACGATTATGATGACTATGAAGATTTAGAAGATTTTGATTTGTCGGAAGAACTTCGTGAATTTAGAGATTTTCATGAAGAGGCTAAAAGAGCTCCGTTTGTAGAAAAAGAATTAGAAGAATTTCAAAATGCGATGATTGCGGCAGTGAAATTTTTAGCTAAAAATTCAAAGGCTACTACTAATGAGTTAAAGAAACATTTAAAAGAAAATGAAGTGAGAAAAGAAATGATAGCTGCAGTGTTTCAAGAATTGGATGATTTGGGATATTCATTTCCAAATTTAACGTAAAAAATACTAGTAGAATCGATGGAGATCCTCAAATCCTGTTGGTGATTATTCACTGGCAGGATTTTTTTTGAAATAAATTTAACAAATTCTTTGTTTCTTCAGAGCTTTTTATTGGCAAAGAGAAATTTATTTTGTATAATTAAAGTCAAAGAAAGTCAAAAGAGAGGAGAGTTCGTATGCAACCGTCAAATATGTCGGATATTATTGAAGAATATTTAAAAAACGTCTTATTAGCACAAGAGAAAGTTGAGATTCGTCGTAGTGAAATTGCCGATCGTTTCAATTGTGTCCCATCGCAAATTAATTATGTGATTAATACACGATTTACGGTACAACAAGGTTATGTTGTAGAAAGTAAACGTGGTGGTGGTGGTTATATCCGTATTATGAAAGTGAATTTAGTCGATGATATGGATATTATTGATGCTTTATTGGAAGTTGTTCCAGAAGAATTATCCATCAAACAAGCCAATCATATTTTACAAAATCTATATGATAATGAGCTCCTCTCAAAAAGAGAAGCACAATTATTAAATATTGCAATGTCGAAAGAATCGTTAACAGAAGCAGAGCAATGTAGTGATCAACTTCGTAGTAATATGATGAAAAATATATTAACCAGTTTAAAGTATAAGTAGGGGTGACGTGAATGAGTGAAATGTTTACAGATAAAGCACGTAGTGCAATGGTATTAGCTGCTCAGGAAGCAATTTCTTTTAGACATCAAGCAGTGGGTACGGAACACTTATTATTAGGTCTAGTTATTGAACAAGAAGGCATTGCTGGAATCTTATTAAGAGAACGAGGATTAACCGCAGAGATTGTTCGTCAAGAAATTGAAGCATTAACAGGATATGGTAGTAATCGTAAAGAAATCGATCCATATTTAATGCCTTATTCACCTAGAGCAAAACAAGTAGTGGTTGCAGCAACAGAAGAAGCGAAACGTTTGAAAATTCCTCAAGTAGGAACAGAACATCTATTATTAGGCTTACTTCAAGAAGAAGTGTTAGCGACAAAAATTATGCGTGACAATCATGTTTCATTAGAAGAATTAATGAAGACGATTTATGAAAAAATTGGAATTCAACCTTCAAAAGCTCGTTCTACAAAAGGGCAAGTCTCTGGTAACAGTGCCAAAGATAAAACACCAACACTAGACAGCTTATCTAGAGATTTAACTGCTCTAGCTCGACAAGGAAAATTAGATCCAGTTATCGGAAGAAATGAAGAAGTTCGTCGTATGATTCAAGTGATTAGCCGACGTACGAAAAATAATCCTGTATTAGTTGGGGAACCTGGTGTAGGTAAAACGGCTATTGTAGAAGGATTAGCACAACGGATGGTGAACGGTGAAGTTCCTGAAGAAATTGCAAGCAAACGTTTAATGATGTTAGACATGGGTGCATTAGTAGCAGGAACAAAATATCGTGGTGAATTTGAAGAACGAATGAAGAAAATCATCGAAGAAATTTATACACAACAAGATGTGATTTTATTCATCGATGAATTACACACACTTATTGGTGCTGGTGGAGCAGAAGGAGCGATTGATGCTTCGAATATTTTAAAACCTGCCTTAGCTCGTGGTGAATTACAAGTCATTGGGGCAACAACCTTAGATGAGTATCAAAAATACATTGAAAAAGATGCTGCCTTAGAACGGCGTTTTGCTTCAATTCATGTAGAAGAACCAACGGCTGAAGATAGTATTCAAATTTTAAAAGGATTGAGAAAACATTATGAAGCGCATCACCATGTAGAAATTACAGATGAAGCGATTCAAGCAGCTGTACAATTATCAGTCCGTTACATTACTTCCCGTCGCCTTCCAGATAAAGCAATTGACTTGATGGATGAAACAGCGGCAAAAGCTCGTTTAGACGTGACAACAAAAGTTTCTCCAGTTGTGTTGTTAGAAGAAGAAATTTTACATTTTGAGCAATTGAAAAATCAAGCGATTCAACATCAAAACTTCGATGAAGCAGCAAAATTCCGTAAAAAAGAATTAGCGAAAAGAGATAAACTTGAAAAATTAATCGAAAAATTAGAAGCTTCACCAAAAACAGATTATATCGCTTCCATTGGAGAAGGAGATATTGCAGAAGTTGTTTCTCAATGGACAGGGATTCCTCTTCAACAAATGGAGAAAAAAGAAAGCGAACGTTTAATCAACTTAGAATCTGTCTTACACAAACGTGTCATTGGGCAATCAGAAGCCGTTAGTGCGGTCGCTCGTTCGATTCGTCGTGCAAGAAGTGGATTAAAAGATCCACGTCGCCCAATTGGTTCATTCTTATTCTTAGGACCAACTGGTGTTGGTAAAACAGAATTAGCGAAAACTCTAGCAGAAGCAATGTTCGGAGAACAAGATGCGCTAGTTAGAATTGATATGTCTGAATATATGGAAAAACATTCCGTTAGCCGTTTAGTGGGTTCACCTCCAGGATATGTTGGATTTGATGAAGGCGGTCAATTAACTGAAAAAATCCGCCAACGTCCTTATGCCGTGATTTTATTAGATGAAATTGAAAAAGCTCATCCAGATGTATTTAATATTTTATTACAAGTATTAGATGATGGACACTTAACCGATTCAAAAGGAAGAAAAGTGGACTTCAGAAATACAGTGATCATTATGACATCAAACCTTGGGGCTGTAGCTCTTCGTGAAGAAAAATCTGTTGGATTCGGTGCAAAAACGGTTCAACAAAATCATGAAGCAATGGAAAAACGAATTCGTGAAGAATTGAAAAATTCATTTAGACCTGAATTATTAAACCGTATCGATGAAACCATTGTCTTCCATAAACTTCAAAAAGAAGAACTAAGACAAATCGTTGGTATTATGGCAAAAGAAATTACTTCAAGACTACAAGAATTGAATATTACAGTGAAAATTACTTCTGCAGTATTAGATGTATTAGCTGAAGAAGGCTTTGATCCAGAATACGGAGCAAGACCAATTCGCCGTGCGATTCAAAAGAAAATTGAAGATCCATTAAGTGAAGCATTGTTAAGTGGAGAAATTCGATTTGGACAACAAGTCACTATTGGTGCCACAAAAGGAAAAATTACCATTAAAGGGAAAGAGAAAAAAGAAAAAGTGGAGAAAACTCCTGCCTTTGTGTAATGATTGATAAAATGTAGTAGATAGCCTTGCGAAAGTGAGGCTATTGTTGTTTTTGTAGGAAGTTTATAAAATACTACTTGTATAATTTGACTTTCTAGAGAATGAAGTGTTAAATTGGATAAGGAATATTTTTCAAAATATCTATAGTAATGATAAAGGGGAGTTTTTATGAAAAAACATCAATTAATGTTAGCTAGTTTAGCAGTTTTAGGTGCTGGATTTTTAGCAACAAGTTCAAATGTACAAGCAGCAGAACAAAGTAATACAGGATTTGCTCATAAAGATGGAAAAGTATATTACGTTGAAAATGGACAACTAACAAAAGGTTGGAAATCAATCAATGCTAAGTCTGAAGATAGTAAAGAAGGAACACATAAAGTTTGGATATATGTAAGTCAAACTGGTGAAGTTCAAACAGGTTGGGTTCAAGATAATGGTTCTTGGTATTATCTATCAGAATTAACTGGTGAACAAAAAGGTATTGGACTTATGCAAAAAGGATTTTTAGAAGTAAACAAAACATGGTATTACTTTGACGAATCAGGAGCAATGAAAGAAAATCAATGGTTCCAACAAAAAGATGGTTGGTATTATGCAGATAAATCTGGTGCATTAAAAGTTTATGAATGGTTCCAAGTAGGTCGTAAATGGTATTTTGCTACTGAAAAAGGAACAATTGTAACAAATTCGTGGATTAAATCAAATGATGAAGTTTACCATTTTAATGAATCAGGTGTAATGGCTGAAAACGAATGGTTTGAAGCAAATGGCGGTTGGTTCTACGCAAGCAAATCAGGTGCAATTTTAAGAAATACAAAAACTCCTGATGGATACTACGTAAACGAAAACGGTCAATGGATTTAATGCTTATTGAACGATAATAAGAAGACGACTCCAGTCGTCTTTTTTTTGTGGAAAACCTCCACCATTTCTCTATAGTGAAAGTGGTGAGTTAGCAAAGGTGGTTGGTTGCAACTTCTTTACGTACGTTTACTCCCTTCAAAAAACGCCCGATACAAAAGAAACTAAAAAATAGAACCCTAATTTCAACGTAGTAAAAGTAAAAATATCCTTTTCTGGATATTTTTACAGGGAAACGCCAAGACGGTTTCACCGTCTTACTCATGACAGAAACAAAATTTGGTATTATACTT
>NZ_CAUUHX010000066.1:0-8031 GCF_963545075.1 uncultured Granulicatella sp. | reverse complement strand
TGTTGTACTTTTTCCTGCACCATTTGGTCCTAAGAAACCAAGAATTTCACCTTTTTTTACGTGAAAATTTAAATTATCTAATGCTTTTCTTCCGTTTCTATACGTTTTTGACAATTTTTTAACTTCTAAAAGATTTTCCATTTTTTCTTCCTTCATTCTATAATATTTCTTTAAATGAGTTATTTCTGATGCAGTGTACAATTCATTTCGATATTTGAATTTAACTTGTAATCAACCATCAGTTTTTCACCAATTCCCATTGAAAATTAATCATACCTCGTTTTCTTTTCAACTCAGTTTGAGTTTCTAAACCATCTATTTTAAAGTTATCAAAACTAATTAAAGCTTAGTAAATCAAATAATTATTAAGTTATATTATTCTTTTTATCCTCTTACCTATTGAAACTAATACTAAAAATAATATTTACAATTTTTTCTATATATTGCTCTTTTTCATCCTCACTTTCAAATTTTGAAAAGCTTGGATATGAATATTGAATTAAATTCATAATCATTTTTGCTTCTAGTAAAGGCGGGTTTTCTTTAAGGTCTGGATTAATCACTATAAGTATCTCTACAACAATGGAAACCATCTTTTGATTAAAATAAATCATTAATTTTTTAAACTCTTCATCTTTTCTTGAAAGTAACAGGATATCACTATTTAAAAAATGATTTTCCCAATTATTATCTATTCCATTAATTAGAAATTCTTTGAATTTAATTTCTGAACGAATATTTTTCCCAATAACTTCTTTTCGTAAGACTTCCATTTGATTTAAAGAATAGTTAAAAAATGTCTTAATTAACTCTTTAAAGACATCTTCCTTACTACTAAAATAATTATAAAAAACACCCACAGAAACTCCTGCAGCCTTTGTAATCTCTTTTGTTGTAATAGAACTTATGCTTCTATCCTTTAGGAGAGTATCTGTAGCCTTTATTAATTTTTGTTTATTATCATCTTTTACCATAGTCACCTCAAAATAATTTTATAATTTATAAATGAATTATAGTTCATTTCCAGAATCATTTCAACTATAAAATGAACGAAAAGTCATTTTTGATAGAAAAAATTCCACAAGATGAACTAAAGTTCATAAAAACTATTTTTATATACCTCATAAAATTTGAAATACTTAACAATATTTTTACATAATCTAGCATAGGATATTCTCTAAAATCTAACTCCTTTTATAACTACACAATAGGCAAAATATTTCTCCCAAACTTTTCAAATATTCATTATAGATAACTTTCCGTATTTACATAGGTGTCAAAACAATGTTGCATTTACACATCCATTTTGTATTTAATAAACTATTAGCTTTTTCATCCATATTTTTCTTCTCTCGCTATCTGATAGGCTTGAACATCTTTATTGTAACGTTATTGGATTATTTTTAGGTACAACCTTCTACGATTACACGCATAATGGGTGGTTTGTTTATTACTCACCTAGGATCGTGACGGACTGAAAGTCGTATAAACAAAAAAACTTATTACCATAGCAGTAGTCACAGAAGGCTTTTGCCTTCTGTGAAAGGAAAAATTGAGACATTGGCTCAATTTTTAGCCATGAGATTCGCAAAGCGAAGCTGCTGGCGTCCTTGCTATAGTAATAAAGTCTTTTACAAATAATTTAAAGTATCGGAGAAAGCAGTCTCGAGAATTTTTGTTTTAATTTTTTCCATGGAGATTGCTTTTTAAAATACGCTTCATCTACTCGTAAACAATTCTCAATATCTTTCTCAAAAATATCTTGTAACTTACATGAAATTTCCTCATCATAAATAAACGCATTAATTTCAAAATTCAATCGGAAACTTCTCATATCAAAATTTGACGTTCCAACTGTAGAAGCAACGCCATCTACAACCATTGTTTTCGCATGTAAAAAACCTTCTTCATATAAATAAATTTCTACGCCATCTTTTAATAAATTTCGACAATAATATTCAGTGGCACGATAAACAAATGGATGATCCGGTTTGCATGGAACCATAATTCGCACTTTCACCCCTGAAAGAGCTGCTACTTGTAAAGCTTCAATAACACTTTCATCTGGAATAAAATAAGGCGTTTGAATATCAATCGATTTTTTTGCCATATAAATCATTTTAACAAATCCCATTTTTATTTTTTGATAATCATTATCTGGACCTGTTGAAACGATTTGCATCGCTGTATCACCTAAGCATTCCAACATAGGGAAATATCTCTCAGAAAATGTTTTTTGATATCGTTCTGAAGCTGTCGCATTCCAATCAATAAAGAAACGAGCTTGAAGAGATAATACAGCATTCCCTCTAATTCTCAAATGTGTATCTCTCCACGGACCTAATTTTCCCTTGCCTAAATATTCATCCCCAATATTAAAGCCACCAACATAGCCAATCTTTCCATCAATAACAACAATTTTACGGTGATTCCGATAATTCATCCGTAAATTAATGATCCCAAATGTATACCCGAAAAAGGCTTCTGAACGACCACCCGCATCGTGAAGTTTCTTCCAAAATTTTTGTTTTGTAAAACGAGCTCCTAATGCATCATAAAGTACTAAAACTTCGACTCCCTGTTGCGCTTTTTCAATTAAAATCTCTAACAATTCATGCCCTAATTCATCATCGTTAAAAATATAATAGCCAATATGAATATGGTCTTTCGCATTTCTCAAATCTTCTTTTAATTGAGTAAATTTCTCCTGTCCGGTTGTTATAATCTCAACTTGATTCCCTTTTGTAATGACAGATTCATCACTTTCTAAAAATAAAACCGCTAGTTCTTTTAAATATAAATCTTCAAAAAAAGTATTATCATGTTCTAATTCCTCTAATTGGCTTTCGGCTAATTTTCTAATTCCAAATGTATCTTGGGATTTCAAATCAAAAATCCGATCTTTACTAATTTTTCTTCCAAAAAAGAAGTAAATAATAAAGCCTAAAAACGGGAAAAAGACTAAGACTAATAACCAAGCCCATGTAGCAGAAATCTCTCTTGGTTCTCTAAATACGGTAATAATCGCTCCAAGTGTATTGATAAATACTAAACCTGAAAATATCGCTGTTAATAAATCCATTTTGCTCTCCTTCCCTTCTACTTAGAAAAAAAGTGGGAAAACAAAAACTGTTTTCCCACCCGATTCATTATTTTAGTCATTTAATAAGTGAGATTTTTCTTTTCGAGATAAGTATCTTGTTCCTTTTGGAATATAAATATCACGTTTTACATAAATCAACGTTACTAATACTACTAGTGTTACGACTAATGTAGCAATAAAGTTTGCTGAAAAGCCTAAAAATCCACTTGCTAAAGCAACTTTTTCAGTTGCAAATAATGTTGGTGCTCCAATTGCACTAGCAATAGCATGGAAACCATAGCTAACAAATGTTGCAATAATGCTAGCTGTTACAACATTTAATACTGTAGAAGAAATACGAGCGTTAAATGCTGTACGAACCGTATTTCTAGCAAAGAATCCAGCAAAAGCTACAAATCCGTATCCCATTACAGAATCATGGAATGGAACAACAATATATCCTGTTCCGCTTGGATGTAAGACAGCATGTAGAATACCAAATAAAATACTTGCGATTGCTCCCCAAATTCCTCCATGACGAAGAGAAAGTAAAATTAAAGGAATAATGGCAAAGTCAATGACTACATTGCCTCCAATTGCTGGAATGTAAGAAAGCCCACTAGCAACAGCAATTGCTAACAAAACTTCTAACATAATTTTAACTGCTTTTGAACCCATGAATGTTCCCCTTTCAATGATACAACTTAATCTTTTTTATAATGTGAAGCTTCCATAATAATTGGAAGAATTACCGGACGACGTTTTGTTTGTTCAAACAAGTAGCGACTTAATCCATCACGTACTTCTTGTTTTAAACGTGGCCATTCAAAATTATCACTTGCTAAGTTTTCTTCTACAATATCAGTGACAATTTTTTGAGATTCTTGTAATAACTCTTCACTTGTCTTCATATAAACAAAGCCTCGAGATACAATTTGTGGACCCGATAAAATTTTTCCTAAACGTCTAGAAATGGTTACAACGACTACGAAAATTCCATCTTCTGATAAAATCTTACGATCTTTTAATACGATATTGCCGATATCCCCAACACCAATTCCGTCTACTAAAACATTTCCCGCTTGAACTTGGCCAGTAGCTGTCATTCTACCATTTGAAAACTCAATGACATCCCCTTTACCAGGAATGAAAATATTAGAATATGGAATTCCTAATTCATGCGCTAATTCAGCATGAGCTAATAAGCTACGATATTCCCCTTGAACTGGAATGAAGAATGTTGGTTGTAATAAATTCATCATTAGTTTTAAATCATTTGGAGTTGCATGTCCGCTTGCTTTCGCATTATCTGCCATTTCAACGACTTCAGCTTCTGCACGATAAATCATATCTTTTGTACGAGCAATTGCTGTTTCCATAGCTGTCGAAGGAGTTGTCGCAATATAAACTAAATCTCCTTGATGTAAATTCACTTGGCGGTGACGACCTTGTGCCATTTTTTGTAAAGCTTTAATCGGTTCGCCCACGTTTCCAGTTTCTAACACAACAATTTCATCATCTGCTAAACGTTTTAATTCACGTGCAGTTACGAATAAATCTTCTGAAGGAACCGTTAATTTATTTAATTTCAATGCAATATTAACAATCTCTTCTAATTCCGCACCTGTTAAGAAAATCTTTCGTCCTGATTCATAAGCTGCATTAAAGACTTGTTGAATACGTAAAATATTACTTGCCACACAAGCTACAATAATACGACCTGTCGCATCTCTGAATGTATCTAAAATACTAGCTTCGATTTTACGGTCACTAACATTTTCTTCATAACTTTCAGCATCACTAGAATCACTTAATAAGGCTAAAACATATTCTTCACCAATATCCGTAATACGTCCAAAATTACTTTGATAGCCAACCGCAGCACTTTGATCAAATTTGAAATCTCCAGTATAAACAATACTACCTTCTGATGTTTTCAAAACAATTGCTACTGAATCTGGAATCGTATGAGTCGTTTTGAAAAACTTCACTGTTACAGATTCGAAATCAATCTCTGTATTTTCAGTGACGATATGATAATCATCGAATACTTTTACTTGTTTAGAAGACTCTACATAATATTTTGCTAAAGCAATCGTTAATTCTGTCCCAAAAACTGGTGCTTGAATATTTTTTAGAAAATAAGGAAGAGCTCCTACTGCATCCGCATGACCATGGGTTAAAAATACTCCTGCAATCCGATCTTTGTTTTCTTCTAAATAAGTAAAATCTGGAATCACGACATCAATTCCTAATAATTCGTCTTCTGGATAAACCAATCCACAATCTAAGACGAAAATATCTTCATCTACTTCAACGGCATATAAACTCTTACCGTTTTCTCGAACGCCTCCTAGCGCTATTATTTTAATTGAACTCATAGTTCACCTCATCTTATTTATTTGTTGTATTTTATCTTACCAACTTGTTTACATTCTTATTCTAGAATACCATATTTACCATTTTTTGACTAACATTTCATATTTTTTCTTGGAAATAAAAAATGAGACTAGGTTCTTTCCTAGCCTCATTTCATGAATGATTAAGCTTCTTTTTCGATTAATGCTTTACGAGATAAGTTGATACGACCTTGTCCATCAATTTCAGTAACTTTTACTTTTACTTTATCTCCGATGGCTAATACATCTTCTACTTTCGCTACACGTTCATGCGCTAATTCTGAGATGTGAACTAATCCATCTTTTCCTTTTGCGATTTCAACAAAAGCTCCGAATTTTTCAATACGGCGAACAGTTCCTTCATAAACTTGTCCAGCTTCGATTTCACGTGTTAAATCTTCAATAATTTCTTTTGCACGTTGAATCATTGCTGCATCTGTTGAAGCGATTGATACATGACCTTCTTGATCGATATCAATTTTAACGCCTGTTTCATCAATAATGCTATTGATTGTTTCTCCACCACGACCGATGACTACTTTAATCTTATCTGGGTGAATAGAAATCATTTCAATCTTAGGTGCATATGGGCTTAACTCTTTACGAGGTTCAGCAATTGTAGAAGTTAATTCTTCTAAAATTTCAAAACGAGCTTTTTTCGCTTGTGTTAATGCTTCGCGTAAAATTTGTTCTGTAATTCCTTGGATTTTAATATCCATTTGTAAGGCTGTAATACCAGTTGTTGTACCAGCAACTTTAAAGTCCATATCTCCTAAGTGGTCTTCTAACCCTTGGATATCTGTTAATACTGTATAGTTTGTACCATCAGAAATTAATCCCATCGCAATACCAGCTACAGGAGCTTTAATTGGAACACCTGCTGCCATTAACGCTAATGTTCCCGCACAAATACTTGCTTGAGAAGATGAACCATTTGATTCTAAAACTTCTGATACAAGACGAATTGTATAAGGGAAATCTTCTGGAGTTGGAATCACTTGTTTCAATGCACGTTCCCCTAAAGCACCGTGACCAATTTCACGACGACCTGGACTACCAGCACGACCTACTGAACCTACAGAGAATTGTGGGAAATTGTAGTGGTGGATGAATCGTTTACCTTCTTCAATTCCTAAACCATCAATCACTTGATATTCTCCTAAAGGTGCTAATGTTGCTGAAGTTAATGCTTGAGTTTGTCCACGAGTAAATAAACCTGAACCATGAACACGTGGTAATAAGTCAATTTCTGAAGACAATGGACGAATTTCGTCAATTTTACGACCATCCGGACGTACTTTTTCTTCTGTAATTAAACGACGTACTTCGTCTTTTTCAAGATTATCGACTAATTGAGAAACTTGTTTTAATAAACCTGCTTTTTCATCATTGTCTTCTAAAACAGCTTCAAAATGTTCTAAGGCAGTTTCTTTCACTTTTTCAATATTTTCTTCACGAGCTAATTTTTCTTCAGTTTGGATTGCATTAATCATTGCTTGACTGAATAAGTCTTTCACTTGTTTTTCGATTTCTGGATCAAATGATAACAATGTTACTTCCATTTTTTCTTTTCCAATTTCTTGGACGATTTGTTGTTGGAATGCAACTAATTTTTTAATTTCTTCGTGACCGAATAATAATGCACCTAACATATCTTCTTCGCTCACTTCTTTAGCAGAGCTTTCTACCATGTTAATCGCAGTTGCAGTACCCGCTACAGATAATTCAATATCTGATAATTCAGCTTGTTCAGTTGTAGGGTTAATCACGTATTCTCCATTTACACGACCAACATCTACCCCAGCAATTGGACCATCAAATGGAATATCTGAAATACATAATGCTAAACTTGAACCAAACATCGCAGCCATTTCTGGTGGGCAGTTTGGATCTACAGACATTACTGTATTTGTAATTTGAACTTCATTACGGAAACCTTCCGCAAACATTGGACGAATTGGACGGTCAATTAAACGAGCTGTTAATGTTGCATGCTCACTTGGACGTCCTTCACGTTTAATAAATCCTCCAGGAATTTTACCTGCTGCGTACATTTTTTCTTCATAGTTAACTGTTAAAGGGAAGAAATCTGTATCCTTTGCTTGTTTTGTACCTACGGCTGCTGTTAATACAACTGTATCTCCATAACGAACTAATACAGCACCGTTTGCTTGTTTCGCTAATTGACCGATTTCAACTTGTAAAAGTCTTCCGCCCCATTCATAGCTATATACTTTTTTCTCTGACATATCGATTCTCCTTTTCTATTATTTTAAGAGTATCTTTTAAACCTACTTTTAGAAATACAAAAAGACGAATTATCACCTTCTTGTATTTCTAAAGTAAGCACGCTAAAAAGAATACTCCTTGATTGTCATACGCAATAATTTTACCATAAACGATACTGAATAACTATTTTTTTGAGTATTTTTTGAAAAAAATCCTAAAAACGATTGCATTTTCACTTCAAAGTGCTATACTAAAAAGGTAATCAATGCCTCCTTAGCTCAGTTGGTAGAGCAGTAGACTCTTAATCTATGGGTCACAGGT
>NZ_CAUUHX010000065.1:0-8922 GCF_963545075.1 uncultured Granulicatella sp. | reverse complement strand
CGCTTGCGCGAATCTCATGGCTAAAAATCGAGCCTAGGTCTCGATTTTTCCAGTAATAGAAGCCACACGGGTTGTGACTTCTATTACTTTTACTACTACGGGAAGTCTATTCCTACTTTTTTGTATTGGGGGGGTGTGGAGTGTGCGTCAAGGAATGGGAATTCTACTTCTACTTTCACCAAAATTACAGATTTCACAAAATGTAAGCGTTAAGTTGTCATGAATTAAAAAACAATTAAAAAAAGTTTAAAATTTTTTCAAAAAAATTCAAAAAAACAATTGCATGAATTGTCAGAATATTATATAATCTTCTCATCACTAAAAAACAGATTATGAAATGAGGGATTTTGATGAATTTAAAAAAATTTGGATTGGGATTGGTATCAGCAGCAATTTTAGCAGGATGTAGCGCAGGTGGTGCTTCAAATGGTAACACAGTAAAACTTGGAGGTAACTTTGAGTTAACAGGTAACGTTGCCGCTTATGGTTCAGCTATGGATAACGCTGTTAAATTAGCCGTTGAACAAAAAGGAAAGTTATTAGATAAAGAATTAAAATATGTTTCTTATGATAATAAATCAGAAAAAACAGAAGTAGCTTCTGTAGCTAAAAAATTAGTTTCTGAAAAAGTAGTTGGGGTTGTCGGACCTGCTACAACAGGGGATGCTCAAGTTTCAATTCCAATCATGGAACAAGCAAAAATTCCAGCTGTATTTCCAGCAACAACAGGGGACGGCATTACATTAAAAGATGCAAAAAATCCAGAATCAGTATACGACTATATCTTCCGTGTATGTTTCTCTGATAATTATCAAGGGGTTGTAGGTGCAGGATTTGTAAGCCAAAAATTCCCAAATGCTAAAGTGGCAATTTTACAAGACTCAGCTAGTGATTACTCAAAAGGTTTATCAGAAGCATTCGAAAAAACTTATACAGATGCTAAAATTGGTGGTCAAATTGTTGCGAAAGAAACTTATCAATCAAAAGATACAGATTTCCAAGCAGTATTAACTTCATTAAAATCAAAATCATTTGATGTATTATATATCCCAGGATATTATGAAGAAGTTGGTTTAATCATCAAACAAGCTCGTGAATTAGGAATCACTCAACCAATCGTTGGTGGAGATGGATTATCAAGTGAAAAATTAGCAGAATTAGCTGGTAACAAAGCAAACTTAACAAATGTCTTCTATACAACTCACTTCTCAGCTAAAAGTACAGATGCAGATGTTCAAGCATTCATCAAAGCGTATAAAGAAAAATATGGTACAACACCAGATTCATTCGCAGCTTTAGCATATGATGCAGCAGAATTATTAATGAAAGCTATTGAAACAGCAGGTTCAACTGATGCGCAAGCAATCAAAAAAGCTTTAGCAGAATCTAAAGATTTCGATGGTGTTACTGGTACATTCACAATGGGTAAAGATCACACTCCTGTTAAATCAGCAGTTGTTATCGAATTCCAAAATGGTGAAGAAGTAAGTGCAAAAGAATATGCAGCACAATAATAAATAAAATGGTGATGAAAGAGAGGCAATTGGGGAAACCCGCCTCTTTTTTCACATGATAGGCAAATATTAAAAACGTTTTTTTATAAGGAAGGAGCTTAAAATGGAGCTATTGATTCAACAATTAGTCAATGGGATTGCGCTAGGAAGTATTTATGCTTTAGTGGCACTTGGCTATACAATGGTTTATGGAACAATTAAATTAATCAACTTCGCTCATGGTGATGTTTATATGATGGGTGCATTTGTTGGTTTTTATGCAATGAATGGATTGGGGTTAAATATTTTCTTATCCCTTCTATTAGCAATGGTTACCTGTGCAGTTTTAGGAGTAGTGATTGAAAGAGTAGCGTATAAACCTTTAAGACGTTCGACTCGTGTTGCTGCTTTGATTACAGCAATTGGGGTTTCATTTTTACTTGAAAATGTGATGAGCTATCTTTTTGGAGCTGAAATTCGTCCATTCCCATCTGATTTTGGAACAACAAACTACACATTATTTGGCAATATTACGATTAACGGAAAGCAAATCTTAATTTTTGCTACAACAGTCATTTTAATGGCGCTATTACAGTTCATCGTTCGTTATACTAAAATGGGGAAAGCGATGCGTGCCGTTGCAGTGGATGAAGATGCAGCTCAATTAATGGGAATTGATGTGGATCAAGTGATTTCATTTACATTCGCATTAGGTTCAAGTCTTGCTGGGATTGCCGGAGTATTAGTTGCTTTATACTATAATACGTATTCTGCAACAATGGGGATTGTACCAGGGTTGAAAGCTTTCGTAGCTGCGGTATTAGGTGGAATTGGTAGTATTCCAGGTGCCATGGTTGGTGGCTATGTCATTGGTTTATTAGAAACTTTAGTTAGCTATTTAGGATTCTCTCCATATAAAGATGGAGTAGTTTACTTCCTATTATTTGTTATTTTATTAGTATTACCAGCAGGATTGTTTGGTAAAAATGTTAAAGAGAAAGTGTAGGTGAGAAACATGCAACGATTACATCAAAAAAATCTTATTTGGTTAGCTTCTGCAGTATTAGTCTATTTATTACTTCAAGTGTTAGTTCAAGTAGGAGTGATTAATTTCTATTATGAAAGTACTTTTATTAATATCATGATAAATATTATTTTCGCAGTTGGATTAAATTTAATTTTGGGGGTTGCAGGTCAATTCTCACTTGGTCATGCTGGATTTATTGCGATTGGTGCTTATAGTGCTGCTATTATCGGGAAAGCGGTTAGTGGTTTAGCGGGTTTATTTGCTGGAATGGCAGTGGGTGTAGTCATTTCAATCGTGATTGCTTATTTAGTTGGTTTACCAACGCTTCGTTTAAAAGGGGACTATTTAGCAATTGCAACATTAGGGGTTGCTGAAATTATTCGTGTAGCCTTAAATAATATGAAAATAACAAATGGTGCTGCAGGGATTAGTGGTGTTCCATTAACAACAACATGGACAATTGTTTATATTGCTTTAGTTTTAACAACTATTTTAGTATTAAACTATGCCAATAGTAGTGCAGGTCGTGCGACTTATGCTGTATTACAAGATGAAATTGCAGCAGAGTCAATGGGGGTAAATGTTACTCGCTATAAAATGTTAGCTTTCATTATTGGAGCAGCTACAGCAAGTATTGGTGGAACATTAACAGCGACTTATTTAGGAACTGTAACACCAAGTGACTTCACATTTATGAAATCAATCGATGTATTAATTATTGTTGTATTCGGAGGAATCGGTAGTTTTACTGGTTCATTTGTAGCTGCGATTTTACTTGGAATTATTAATACATTCTTACAACCATTTGGACAATTACGTATGATTATTTACGCAGTAGCGTTAATCTTAATTATGATCTTCCGTCCAGGTGGATTATTAGGAACTTGGGAATTCCGTTTCGGCACATTCTTAAGTAATAAATTGAAGAAAAAAGAGAAAGGAGAAACAGAATGAGTTTATTAGAAGTAAAAGGTTTAACAAAAAATTTCGGTGGATTATCAGCTGTTTCGAACGTTTCTCTTAAAGCTGAAAAAGGAGAATTAATTGGATTAATTGGACCAAATGGTGCCGGTAAAACAACATTCTTCAACCTTTTAACTGGGGTATACGTTCCAACAGAAGGAACAATCGAATTAGAAACTGAAAATGGTAAAACATTATTAAATGGAATTGCACCGAATAAAATTACAGAATTAGGATTAGCACGTACATTTCAAAATATTCGTTTATTTAAAGATTTAACAGTATTAGAAAATGTAATGGTAGCGATGCATGCACATAAAGGGAATTCATTATTCTCAAGTTTATTCAGAACAAAAGCTTACTATGAAACAGAAAAAATGATGAAAGAAGAAGCATTAGAGCTATTAAAAATCTTCAACTTAGAATCATTTGCTCAAGATAAAGCGAAGAACTTAGCTTATGGACAACAACGTGAATTAGAAATTGTTCGTGCCTTAGCTACAAAACCAAAAATCTTATTTTTAGATGAACCTGCTGCAGGGATGAACCCACAAGAAACAGCAAATCTAACAAAATTAATTGCGCAAATCCAAGAACAATTCGGATTAACCGTTGTATTAATTGAACATGATATGTCATTAGTAATGGAAATTTGCCAACGTTTATATGTATTAGAATATGGAAGATTATTAGCACATGGAACACCAGAAGAAATCAAGAAAAATCCTGATGTTATTCGTGCTTACTTAGGAGGAGAGTAATCATGTTAGAAGTAAAAGATTTAAGCGTACATTATGGCATGATTCAAGCCGTTAAAGATGTAAGCTTCACAGTTAACGAAGGAGAAATTGTTTCTCTAATCGGTGCCAATGGTGCTGGGAAATCAACCATTTTAAAAACTTTATCAGGGTTAGTACATCCAAGCGCTGGAACGATTGAATATTTAGGGCAAGATATTACAAAATTAGCTGCTAAAAAAATTGTTTCACTTGGCTTAGCACAAGTTCCAGAAGGTCGTCACGTATTTAGAGGACTTTCTGTAAAAGAAAATCTTGATTTAGGAGCATTTTTACGAAATGATAAAGAGGAAATTCAAAAAGACATGAAAGCAATCTTTGAGAGATTCCCAATTTTAGAAGAACGTAAAAATCAAGATGCTGCAACATTATCAGGTGGGGAACAACAAATGTTAGCAATGGGACGTGCATTAATGACTCGTCCGAAACTATTATTATTAGATGAACCATCAATGGGATTAGCACCAATTTTCATTAAAGAAATCTTTAATATCATTCAAGAAATTCAAAAACAAGGAACTACTGTATTACTAATTGAGCAAAATGCGAAAATGGCATTATCGATTGCTTCAAGAGGGTATGTATTAGAAACAGGATCTGTGGTATTATCAGGTACAGGTAAGGAATTACTTGAAAGTGAAGATGTTCAAAAAGCATATTTAGGGGGATAATCATGGAAGTAAAAGATTATATGTCAACAAACTTAATAACGGTTGAACCAACAACAACTGTTATGAAAGCATTAGATTTAATGAAAGAACATGATGTGCATCGTCTTCCCGTCGTTGAAGGAGACAAATTGGTAGGATTATTAACAGCTGAATTAGTCGCTCAAAACTCACCTTCAATGGCAACAAGTTTAAGTGTGCATGAATTAAATTACTTATTAAATAAAACAACTGCTAAAGATATTATGTTGAAACAAGTCATTACTGTAAAACCAACTGCTGTCTTAGAAGAAGCCGCTTCTATTATGAGACAACAAGGAATTGGAGTTTTACCAGTTCTTGAATCAAGAGGAAACTTAGTAGGAATTATTACTGATAAAGATATTATGGATGCGTTCATTGATATTTCAGGATATAATACTCCAGGATCTCGTTTATTTATTGAAATTAATGAAGACAAACCTGGTCCATTAGAAGAAATTTCAAATGTTTTACGTGACAATAATGTCAATGTCGATACAATTTCTGTATACCACCGTGAAGGAAAAGTACAAGTAGTACTTCACGTAGATTCTGAAAATCCAGATGAAGTAGCAGACTTTATCGCACAAAGAGGATATAGAATTATCTCATCAATGAGAAAATAGAAAACGAATCATAGACTTTTCCAATGTGGCAGAGGATTTTGCGACAGGAAAAGTCTTTTTCTTTGTTTCAGTATCAATAGTAGCTTCTCTTTTTTCAAGAGCTGTTTTCTGCTATACTAGTACTACTATATTAGATGGGAAGGATGAAAAAGATGAAATATGATTTTACAACAGAGATCAACCGTCATGGGAAAGATGCGATGGCTGTTGATGGATTAGGATTAATTCCAGGGAAAGCACCAAACCCACCTAAGGAAGGCTTTGATGTAATTCCGATGTGGATTGCAGATATGAATTTTGCAACAGTACCAACAGCGATTCAAGCGATGAAAGAACGGTTAGACCATCCAGTTTTTGGATATTTTATGCAACCAAAAGATTATTATAATGCCATTATTCGTTGGCACCAATTTCACCATCAAGTGGAAGGATTAACGGCTAAACATATTGGTTATCATAATAGTGTGTTAGGAGGAGTGGTTTCAGCCTTAACTTCTTTTGCGTCACCGGGAGATGCTATTTTAGTGCATAGTCCAACATATGGAGGATTTACAGAAGTTTTAAAAAATAATGGTTTTAATATTGTATTAAGTCCACTAGTGAAAGATGAAGAAGGTGTTTATCGTATCGATTATAAAGATATGGAAGCAAAAATTCGTAAACATCATATTCATGTATCGATTTTCTGTTCACCACATAATCCAACAGGTCGTGTTTGGAATCGTGAAGAATTAGAAAAAGTAATGGCAATTTATCAAAAACATGATGTAACAGTTATTTCAGATGAGATTTGGTCGGACTTAGTGATGCCAGGGGTAAAACATATTCCAACTCAAAGCGTGTCTGAAGATGCGAAGAATCGTACGATTGCTTTTTATGCACCAAGTAAGACATTTAACTTAGCTGGTTTAGTAGCTGCTTATCATATTATTTATAGTGATTTATTAAGAGATAGAGTGAATGCAAAAGGTAGCAAATCTCATTATAATGTGATGAATGTATTATCGATGCATGCGTTAATGGGCGCTTATCAATCAGAAGGTTATGAGTGGTTGGAAGAATTAAGACAAGTGTTATACAAAAATATGACGTATGTATGTGACTACATTCGTGATCGTTTTGAAGGAGTGTCTGTGACAAATACAGAAGGAACGTATGTAATTTTTATCGATTGTAAGGAATATTTAGAAAAAAATGGTATTACGATTGATGAATTACAAAAACGAGGATCAGATGTGGGAGTGGCTTGGCAAGATGGCAGAATCTTCCATGGTCCAACTCATATTCGATTAAACTTAGCATTACCATTTACAAGAATTCAAGAAGCTTGTGAACGAATGAAAAAATATGTATTTATTTAAAGGAGAGAAATATGAAAAAAATTATTCATACAGATAAAGCACCAGCAGCAATTGGACCTTATTCTCAAGGAGTATTATGTTCAGGAAATTTTTTATATATTTCAGGACAATTACCAATTGTTCCAGAAACTGGAGAATTTGCAGGAGAAGATATTGTTAGCCAAACACATCAATCATTGAAAAATATTCAAGCGATTTTAGAACAAGCTGGAATGAGTTTAGAAAATGTTGTTAGTACAACGATTTATTTAAGTGATATTGCTCATTTCCAACAAATGAATGAAGTTTATGCAACTTATTTTAAAGAAAATTGCCCAGCACGTGCTGCTTTCCAAGTAGCAGCATTACCAAAAAATGCACTAGTAGAAATCCAAGCGGTCGCTTGTCAATAAAGGGAAAAACAGCCAGCAGAAAATTCTGCTGGCTGTTTTTTAGCTAATAGACCGTAGAGCTACTGGCGTCCTAATACTACAATAAAATGACTTTTTGATTATTATTTCAAAAAGAATGAACTAGCTAATACGATAATCCCTAGGATAATACGATACCAACCAAATGCTTGGAAATCGTTTCGTTTTAAATAGCTCAATAAGAATTTGATAACAATTAGTGAAACGAAGAAGGATACAACTGATCCAACTAATAAAATAATCAATTCTGCACTTGTATAGTGGAATCCAAATTTTAATAATTTTAAACCACTAGCTCCAAACATAATTGGAATACTCATGAAGAAAGAAAATTCTGTCGCTACAAAACGATTCGTTCCGACTAATAATCCTCCTAAAATGGTAGAACCTGAACGAGAAGTTCCTGGAATTAAAGCTAGAGTTTGGAATAAACCAATTTTAATGGCTGTTAAATAATCCAATTCTTCAAATGAATGAATACGAGGCTCCACTGTTTTATGACGACGCTCAATCACAATAAATGCAATCCCGTATACAATTAAAGTTGTTGCAATGACAATTGCTTTATTAAAGTATTCATCCATAAAGTCATTTAATAGTAATCCTCCAACGATAGCAGGAATACAACCAATGATAACTTTTTTCCATAGTTCAATTGTCGCTAAAAATTCTTTGCGAGTTTTTTTGCCTTCAAATGGATTTAGTTTGTTAAAGTATAAAATCACAACAGCAAAAATGGCACCAAGTTGGATCACTACATTAAACATGTCTTGAAACTTTGGACTCACATCCAATTGTAAAATTTCATTTGCTAGAATTAAATGTCCTGTACTACTAATCGGTAACCATTCGGTTACTCCTTCAATAATTCCTAGAATTATTGTTTTAATGATTTCAATCATTGTAATCAAAATATCACTCCTTTATTATGTCTGAATGTAAGTATAAAGGTTTACGAGTAAAATTTCTATAAAAATCTTAAAAAATATAAAAGGAATGAAGTTTTTGTTCAAAAAAAATACAGAAATATGTTATACTAGCGGTAAATAAATTGAGAGGATGATTAGATGTTCGGATTTTTCAAAAAGAAAGTAAAAAAAGAAGTAACTCCTGAATTAGAATTGTTTGCAGTTGCAGAAGGAGAAGTAGTGGCTATTACAGAAATTAATGATCCAGTATTTTCTCAAAAATTCATGGGAGATGGTTATGCAGTATTACCAACTTCTGGAGTCATTACTTCACCAGTAGTGGGAGAAGTGATTAATGTTTTCCCAACAAAACATGCTGTAGGAATTAAAACAGATAATGATGTAGAAGTGTTACTACATATGGGAATTGATACTGTTGAATTACAAGGAGCTCCTTTTGATACAGTTGTAACTGTGGGACAACGTGTGGATCAAAATACAGTTATTTCTACTGTAGATCTAGAAGCAGTAAAAGCAGCTGGAAAAGATACACCAATGATTGTAGCTTTAACAAATATGGATAAAATTGCAAACTTATCTATTACAACAGGAAATGCATCAGCATCTTCTAAAATTGGTGAAGCGACA
>NZ_CAUUHX010000064.1:0-8997 GCF_963545075.1 uncultured Granulicatella sp. | reverse complement strand
AAGGTGAGCATCACGACCATGAAGCTGAAAAACATGAAAACGAAGCTGAACATCACGACCATGATGCTAATAAACATGAAGCTACTTCAGATGATTATGTTTCTCCAATTCCAAATGAAAAAGATTTAACAGAAAAATCTCCAGAAGTTCAAAAATATTTAGACTATATCACTTATGCTTATGGAGTAGAAAGAGATACGATTAAATTAGAATCTGCTTATAAAGATGGAAAATATGTAGGAAAAGTATTTGCTTTCCAAAATATGGAACAAGGTCAAGATAAAACACATATTCATCCTTGGGCGATTCCACTACGTAATTTTGAAGTTCCAAGTTCAGATGCATCTATTGATCCTGAATTACGATTTGCTCAAGAAATTGCTTCACTTGCAAAACGTATGGGAATTTCTGTAAAAGATATTCGAATTTTAGGCGATAAATTTGAAGTACCACATGGAGATCATAGTCACTCTCTAAAAATTCAAAATATTGAAGGTGCTAAAAAATATGTTGCGAATAAATTAAAAGAAATTACACCAACATATATCGCAGGAGATTTAGATACTAAAGCAGTAGAAAATCAAATTGAAGCTTTAGCAAATAAAGCATCTGAAAAATATAAAACTCAACCTGTTGAATTAAGCCGTATCTTAACAAGCTTAAGAGAAATCAAAGAACGTTTAGATGAAAAAGGAAATTCAACACAAGGATATTTAGAGTTATTAAAACAATTTGATGAAAAATATATTGAAAAAGTATCAACAGTTACAACACCAGAACTTTCTAAAGAAGAGAAAGCACTAAATACATTACATGAAAGTATTATTCGAACAATTAATGATTTAGAGTTAGCTGATTATAATGTTACAAAAGATGAATTAAGAGCTGCAGCAAATAAAGCTATTGAAGCAAAAGATATGAAAGCTTTAGAAGCAGTCAGAGATTATGTACAAGCATTACAAGATGCGAATAAGCGTCTTGGAGTTGAAGGTATGAAATATTTATACTTCTTTACTCAACATGTACAAGATAAACCATTACCATTTGAGTTAAGAGAAAAAGTTTCTGATTTAATTGCAAAATTATCGAAAGCAAAATTCATTCCTGGTGAAACAGGAACAACTGAAGCGATTATTAGTCCATCTTATTTTGCTACAAAAGAAATCAAAAAAGCTCATGAAAATCCATCAGAAAAAGTGGATACACGTGTTGGAGAGAAGTACAAAGCAATTGCGAAACCAGACGATGAAGAATCTATGAGCAAATTAGCTGAGATGAAAGAAATGGCTGAAATGGCATTGGATCAAGAAGATAAAGATAATTCAATTCCAACTTCAGATTTCACTGAAGCATTATCTGAAGAAGTGAAGAAAGATTTAGCAACTCCAAAATCTAAAGATCAAGCAACTTCAATAAATACAACAACTCCAAAAGCAGAAGAAACTTCTTCTGTGGCAAGTACTCCAGCAGAAGCTGAGAAACCAGTGGTTACTGACAAAGCAGAAGAAACTGTAGTACCTGCTACTACAACAACTGCTTCACAACCTGCAACGTCAGCAAGTGAACAACCACATGCTTAATTTGTCGATAAACTGATAGCCAAACTACTTGTAGAACATACATATATTGGCAATCGAAAAAGAACCGAATTCGATACAATTCGGTTCTTTTTTTTAAAATTAGGAATCCATTAGAATTGCTAAATTCTAATGGATTTTCTAGTTTAATAGGGGTATACTTGTGGCAGTATTGCTAGAAGGAGCTAGAGAAAATGGGTGTAATGATAAATGTTATTGCGATTGTGATAGGTACAATAATTGGTCTACAATTAAAAAGAGGAATGTCTGTAAAAATGTCTACACATATTATGCAAGGCTTGGCGCTTAGTACGTTTATTATAGGCTTAAAAGGAGCTCTAGTAGACCAAGATATGATTTTAATGATTGTATGTATTTCTATTGGAGGTTATCTTGGAGAAATAATGCAATTAGAGGAGAATATTCGAAAATTTGCAGATTGGATTCAAGAGAAATTTTCCAAAGAAGGCTCTCAAAATCAATTAGCAGAAGGTTTTCTGTCAGCAGTATTAATCTTTTGTGTTGGAGCAATGGCAGTTATGGGGTCTCTTGAAGCAGGGCTTCGAGATAATCATCAAATTTTGATCACAAAAGCGATTATTGACGGAATTGCGTCCATTATTTTGGCAACGACAAAAGGAGCGGGTGTTATGTTATCTGCATTAGCGATTCTTTTGTATGAAGGCGGAATTATGGTTTTAGCTCAATTTGTAGCACCCTATTTAAGTGAATCGATTGTCTATGCAATGTCTGCAGTTGGTTCATTATTACTGGTTGCATTAGGATTGAATTTATTAGAATTAACAAAAATTAAAGTCATGAACTTTTTACCTGCAATGTTTTTACCGATTGTGTTAATTCCATTATTTAGTTTGATTCGAGGATAAGATAAAAATAAGAGAGTGAATAGGATACAAGATATATTTCTATTCACTCTCTTTTATATGAAAATTAAACTAATTCAATCGCTCCAAAACTATTTGGACCTACTACGATCCCATAAGGAGTAGGGTAAAATTCTCCTTTTTGATAATGAATATCTCCTGAATAGTTTGCAATGAAATGAGCAGAATCATCTAAATTGATGATACATAGCAATTTGCCACGTTTATAAGCAATACAACCATCTGTAACTTTAATGATGTCACAGTCTGTTTTAAAATCGTCTTGATATTGATGTCTAAAGTTCGTTAATTCTTGATAAAATTCTAAAACTTCATCATCTTTTTCATTGAATTTGAATGTCTTACGATTATAAGGATCTCTAAATCCATACATACCAATTTCATCCCCATAGTAAATACAAGGAACGCCAGGAAGCGTAAATTGGATAAAGGAGGCAATAAAGAATCTTTCTTTTGCTAATTGATATTCACTAGCAGTCAGTTTATAATCTGGACGTTTTTCAACAGGGAACTCTTCAGGTTTTTCAAATGCTAAAACTGTTAAGATTCTTTCTGTATCATGACTTGATAATAAGTTCATTAAAACATCTAATGCAGGTTTTGGATAGTTTTCTAGTAATTCTAATAAAGCTAGAGAAAATTGACGAGCATCTTTTTGTTTAACAAAGCGAATAATAGCATCTCTCCATGGATAGTTCATCACACTGTCAAATTGTTTTCCTAAGAAATATCTTCTTCTTGTGTTATAAGAGAATTTTGTTGTTGCATCTTCCCAGACTTCTCCAAGTAAGAAGCAATCTGGATCTTCTTGTTTGGCAGATTTTCTTAATTGATCAATAAAACAATCAGGGAATTCATCTGCTACATCGATTCGCCATCCGCCAATGCCTAAGCGTTGCCAATAAGGAATGACACCATTTTTAGCATCAAACATAAATTCTTGATATTCTTTATTTTCTTTTACAACAGTTGGTAAATTCGTGAATCCCCACCATGATTGATACACATTTGGAAACTCCATAAAAGTAAACCATGGATAGTAAGGAGAATCTTGAGATTGATAAGCTCCTACACTGTCATAATGCCCATAACGATTGAAATAAATACTATCTGCACCCGTATGGCTAAATACTCCATCTAATGTAATCCGAATATCTTGTTCTTTAAAATCTTTACATAAATCTTTGAAGTCTTGAACAGTTCCTAAATAAGGATCGACATTAAAGTAATCAGAAGTAGAGTAGCGATGATTTTCAGGACTTTCAACAATTGGGTTTAAGTAAATACTATCAATCTTCAATTGTTTAAAGTAAGGTAATTCTTCATGAATCCCTTTTAAATTTCCCATAAAGAAATCTTGTGCACGATAGTCTTCATGTGTAATAGAAGAATAAGGAATAGCATTCCAGTCGTCATGTCTAACACGCATTTCTTCATTTGCAGCAACGGTTGCTTGATAATGAGGACTCTTCTTAAAGCGGTCTGGGAAAATTTGATACATAATACTTCCTTTCATCCAGTCTGGTGTTTGGAAGTCCGCATCATAAACGGTTAATTGCCATGAAGCATAAGACTGTTCTTCCATAGTAAAGACAGCATTAAATTCGTGTTTTTTCAAATATCCGATAGAATCATCAAATGTGATTTCAAAATCATAAAAATAAAGTCCAGTTTCTAATGCAGGGATTTTTACAATATGTTTACGAGATTGTTCTTTAAATACATCAGCAGGTTCCAATGGATAAATATATTTTTGTTGTGTGAAATCGTTAAATAAGTTTAATGACAGTTGTTTAAAATAAAAATCTTGGTGAACCCATACTTCAAAAAGAATGTCTTGAGAAGAAGAGACTGCACCTTTTGGATATTTATCTTGAAGAGGATTAAATTGAATCAAGAAATATCTTCCTTTCTATATACGGTCTAATAATATAATTGTAGTATAAAATAAGGTGAAAAGAAATGATTTGTGAAAAAATAATTTTATTTTTCTCAATAGTAAAACGCTTTATATTTTTTGAGAAAAATTGAAAAAAATATACGAAAATAGTCAAGTATATGCTATAATAAAGCCATAAGTAAACGGAAAAAAACGATTGAAAGTTTTTTATTGTACAAAATAATGAAAACGCTTATCGTGAAAAGTAAAACGGATTGATTTTAAGAAGGGAGGCATGCGTATGGAATATACTTTGGATAAATATTTATTTCATGAAGGAAAAAACTTTCATGCATATGAATTTTTAGGATCATTTCTTGAAGGAAATCAATGTACATTTAGAGTTTGGGCCCCACATGCAGAACAAGTATTTGTTTCGGGAGATTTTTGTGGGTGGAATCCAATAGCATATGAATTAACAAGAATAACGGATGAAGGGATTTTTGAAGGGATTGTACCAAATGTTCAATCATATGATGCATATAAGTATGTAATTAAAGCCTCAGATGGAAGAATGCTGTGGAAGTCAGATCCTTATGCAAGACACACACAAACTCGTCCAGAATCAGCTTCTAAAGTATATGCAAATCAAAATTATAATTGGAGTGATGAGGAGTGGGTTAAAAGCAGAATCATTCCGTATCAACAGCCAATGAATATATATGAAGTTCATTTAGGCTCATGGAAGCATAGCGAAAGTGGAGAATTTCTTAGTTATAGACAAATAGCAGATACTTTAATTCCATATGTAAAGGAGATGCATTATACGCATATTGAACTTCTCCCTATTACAGAGTATCCATATGACCCTTCTTGGGGATATCAAGTAACAGGATATTTTGCAGTGACATCTCGTTACGGAACTCCAGATGATTTTAAATATTTAATTGATAAAGCTCACCAAAATGGCATTGGAGTCATTTTAGATTGGGTACCAGGGCATTTTACAAAAGATGAATTTGGCTTATATGAATTTGATGGACAATGTTGCTATGAATACTCTGATGAGCGAAAAAAAGAACACAAATCATGGGGAACACGAGTGTTTGACTATGGCCGTGGTGAAGTTTGTTCCTTCTTATTCTCAAGTGCTAATTACTGGATTAAAGAGTTTCATCTTGATGGCTTACGAGTAGACGCTGTTAGTTCAATGTTATTCTTAAATTATGACCGTCCAGAGCATTTAGCGGCTAAAAATATTTATGGTGGAAATGAAAACTTAGAAGTATTAGATTTCTTCAAAATTTTAAATCAATATGTAAGAGATAATTATCCAGGCGTGATGATGATTGCAGAAGAAGCGACTGCGTATCCTAAAATTACTGCTCCAGTCGAAGATGGTGGACTCGGTTTCCATTTTAAATGGAATATGGGGTGGATGAATGATAGCTTAGATTATATTGAAACAAATCCAGTTTATCGTCAAGGGTGTCATAATAAATTAACTTTTTCAATGTGTTATGCATTTGTTGAAAACTTTATTTTACCAATTTCTCATGATGAAGTTGTTCATGGGAAAAAATCATTATTAGATAAAAATCCTGTTTCTTATGAAGAAAAGTTTTCTAATTTTAAAACATTTTTAGGGTATATGTTTGCACACCCAGGAAAGAAATTAACCTTTATGGGAACAGAAATTCCACAATTTATCGAATGGAATGAAAAACGAGAATTAGATTGGTTTTTATTAGATTATCCTCTTCATAAAAAAACTCATGATTATGTAAAAGCTTTAAATCTTTTTTATCAACAAACTCCAGCATTTTGGCAACAAGATGGAGGTTGGGATGGTTTTGAGTGGCATGTAGTAGATGACGCTGATCATAATGTTTTTGCGTTTTCGAGAAAAGCAGAAAATGAACAGGAAATTTTAGTCATTTCTAATTTTTCTGGAGTAAATTGGAATCAATATTGGATTGGATTTAATGATGAACGTAGTTATCAATTAGTATTAAACTCTAATGACGATAACTTTGGAGGACAAGGAATTCAACAGACACAGGCAAAAACAGTTGAGCAACAATGTGGGGAATTTTCATATACTCTTCAGATAGATATACCAGCATTTTCAACAATGTACTTTGAAAGAATAAAAAAATAATGTGGGGGATGTACATATGGCAAGAAAAAAAGAAATGGTCGCAATGTTACTAGCAGGTGGTCAGGGGACTCGTTTACAAGTTTTAACTCAAGATATGGCTAAACCAGCTGTACCATATGGTGGAAAGTATCGTATTATTGATTTTCCATTGTCTAACTGTGCGAATTCTGGAATTTCGACAGTAGGGGTATTAACACAATTCAAGCCATTAGAATTGAATTCTTATATGGGGAATGGGCAACCATGGGATTTAGATAGAATGGATGGAGGTTTATCTATCTTACCACCTTACACTGCTGGGAAAACAGGAGAATGGTATAAAGGAACAGCCCATGCTATTTACCAAAATATTAAGTATATTGAACAATATGAACCTGAATATGTCTTAATTTTATCTGGGGATCATATTTATAAAATGAATTATAACAAGATGCTTGAATTCCATAAGGAAAAAGAGGCAGATTTAACAATTGCTCATATCAATGTTCCTATGGAAGAAGCGCATCGTTTTGGGATTTTAAATACAGATGAAGATTTAAGAATTGTGGAGTTTTTAGAAAAACCAAAAAATCCAGTTTCCACAAAGGCATCAATGGGGATTTATATATTTAATTGGAGAGTTTTACGTGAATATTTAATTCGTGATGAAGCAAATCCAGAAAGTGAGAAAGATTTTGGGAAAAATATTATTCCGATGTTGCTTGAAGAAGAAAAGAAAATTTATGCCTTCCCATTTGAAGGGTACTGGAAAGATGTAGGTACAATTGAAAGTTTATGGGAAGCCAATATGGATTTAATTAAAGCTCGTGAAGCTTTTGATATTGACGATAAAACATGGAGAATTTATTATCGCCATGAAGGACGCTTACCTCAATATTTAGGGGAACATGCTGACGTTCAATCTTCTATGATTTCTGACGGTACTTTAGTTTTTGGACAAGTAAAAGATTCAATTATTTCTTCAGGAGTTGTTATTGCAGAGGACGCTGTTGTAAAAGATAGTATTATTATGCAAAATGCTACGATTGAAAAAGGAGCTAGTGTCTACCACTCCATTGTAGCTGAAGGAGCCGTTATTAAATCAGGAGTATCTATTGGACATGAAAAAATTGAGTTAGGAAAAGATATGATTACGGTTATTGGACGTAATGAGGTCGTCACTGAGCCGAAGAAAGCGGGAGGTTGCTAATATGATTAAAGCTTTTGCGATTTTATTTGCGGATAACTATAGACAAGATGATTTACATGGATTAGTTCGTTCTAGAACGTTAGCATCTCTTCCGGTTGGTTCTAGATATCGTTTAGTAGACTTTATGTTATCGTCTTTAGTAAAAGCAGGAATAGACAATATCGGAATTTTAACAAATCATAATTATAAATCATTAAGAGATCATGTAGGTTGGGGAAAAGATTGGGATTTAAATAGAAAAAATAGTGGGTTAACATTATTAACTCCATTATCAAACTATTTATCTACTCGTATTCCTCAAAATAAAATTGAAGCATTAGTGAATACAATGGTTTACACAGAAAATTTAAAAGAAGAGTATTGTATTTTAGCAGATACGAATATTATTGGAACAATCGATTTTAAAGAAATGTTCCAATATCATGTCGATACTGCTTCAGATATTACAGTAGCTTATCATTACCGTAAACCAGAAATTGGAGAGTCTCAAATTATTTTTGATAAAGATCATAAAGTATATGAATCTTTATATCACTTTAATGGATCCAATGAAACTTGTGCTACTCAAGCAAAAATTTATATTATGACAAAAGAATTGTTAAATGCCATTATTAAAAAAGGGATGACTCTTGGATGGGAAGATATTTTAAGAGATTATGTTTCTAAAAATTTGGATACTTTAAATGTTTATGCATATGAAATTAAAGGTTATTCAAAAGTTATCAATAGCGTAAAGGATTATTTTGATTTCAATCAGGATTTATTGAAGCCAGAAACTTTAACGACAGTGTTTGATAGTGGAACTGATATTTTAACAAGAGTTCAAGATAGTGTGCCAACTCATTATGGAAAATATTCTAAAGTGAAAAGTTCACTTTTAGGAGATGGTTCAATTATCAATGGAACAGTTGAAAATAGCATTATTTTCCGTGATGTTATAATCGAGGAAGGCGCTGTTGTAAAAAACAGTATTATTATGGCTGACTCTATTATTAAAAAAGGTGCTAAATTGAATTATGTGATTACAGATAAAAGTGTTGAAGTTCCAGAAGATAAGGAATTATCAGGAACAAGTGAATGCCAAGTAATCGTTGAAAAAAATAGATGTGTTTAATCTTTAAGATAGCTTCCTATTCGGGAGCTATCTTTTTTCTTCAACTTTTATAAAATACTGGTGCTTTTTAATGGCTTATCGTATAATAGAGCTATCTGAATTTAAAAATTAGAAAAGGTTGTGCATTCATGAGAAGACGTACGATGTTGCTTTTCGTCTGCACGTTTTTAGT
>NZ_CAUUHX010000063.1:0-9432 GCF_963545075.1 uncultured Granulicatella sp. | reverse complement strand
GAGAATGATGGTGAGAATCATGATCGTGATTATGATGTTCACTGTGTTCATGAGAATGATGGTGAGAATCATGATCGTGACTATGATGTTCACTGTGCTCATGAGAATGATGGTGAAAATCATGATCGTGACTATGATGTTCACTGTGTTCATGAGAATGATGATGAGAATCATGATCGTGACTATGATGTTCACTGTGTTCATGAGAATGATGGTGAGAATCATAATCGTGACTATGATGTTCACTGTGTTCATGAGAATGGTCTTCATGATGATGTATTTCTTCATTTCTTCTTTGATTCAATAATTGATTCCATTTTAGTTTAAAAACTTCCATAAATTCTTCTAAAACTTTAAATCGATGTTTCATACTCCACAACCTTTCTTACTTAATCTATTATACATGAAGATTCAAGTTTCAACAAAAAAAGAAATGACTTTTTCTAGCGTTCTTTATTACTTAATAAAGTCACATTTTAAAGGTTTATACATATCCATGGGAATAAAAAATGACTTATCATAATAGCAGTAGTAATAGAAGCCAAATTGGCTTCTATTACTGGAAGGCGTCCGTTTGCTATTATATTTATAAGTCAAATAAAAATATAAATATTAATCTAACAAAGCACTCAAATCAATGGAATCTAATGTCATTTCCGTTGAAGTTTGAGCCATAATCGATTCATAATCAAAATAATCATTAATCGTTAATTGATTCAACTGATAAATTTGTTCAAACAAATTTTCTGGTTTATTCTTCTTCCAGCGATACGTCACAAAATAACTTGCAATATCATAACTGGAAATTGATTCATATCCTTGTGTAATAAACTCAATCGTTTTATATCCTAACCAAGGACGAAATTGTTCTAAAAATTCTTCTTGTTTATCCATCATGACTAAGAGTTTTTACTATTCTCCATCAACAACAGGAACATTATTTTCTCCAGCTGTTGGAACAACATGATGAATCGCACGACGTTCAAATGTTAAATAAACACCATCGCAATCAATCTCAACTGTTTGATCTACTGTATCAATATAATGAACTACTCCATGTAACCCCCCAATGGTAACAACATGGTCCCCAGCTTTCAAAGCATTCATTTGCTCTTGTAATTTTTTAGTACGCTCACGATTTTTACGACCAAAGAACCACCAAGCTCCTCCTAGTGCTACAATATAAAGTAACATTAATGCTAATTGACTCATTTAAAACACTCCTTCTTGTAATGTAATACTACTGTATCAAATTTTTTCTAAGAATACTAGAAATTACGAGCATTTTCTTTATTAAATCCATATTCTTCAAAAAATGCTTCTCTGAATTCTAATAAATTATCATCCATAATAGCTTGACGAACTTGTTTCATTAAGTTTAATAAGAAGTATAAATTATGATAACTTGTTAAACGTAAGCCAAATGTTTCATCTGCTTTAAATAAATGACGAATATACGCACGAGAATAATTACGACATGTGTAGCAATTACATTTTTCATCGATTGGACGGAAATCACGTTCATACTTCGCATTTTTTACAACAAGACGACCTGCACTCGTCATACAAGTACCATTTCTTGCGATACGTGTTGGAAGTACACAGTCAAACATATCTACCCCACGAATGACTCCATCAATTAATGAATCCGGAGAACCTACTCCCATTAAATAGCGAGGTTTGTGTGATGGAATTAGTGGTGTTACATAGTCTAATACTTCATTCATTTCTTGTTTAGTTTCCCCAACAGATAATCCACCAATCGAATACCCTGGGAAATCAAGTGAAATCATATCTTTAGCATGATCCATACGTAAATCTTTGTATCCTGCTCCTTGTAAAATTCCAAATAAAGCTTGCGTTTCTGGAGATTTATGAGCTTTCAATCCACGTTCTGCCCATCTAGTTGTACGAGCAATGGAATTTTTCACGTAATCATGAGTATGATGGAAATCTGGACATTCGTCAAAACTCATAATAATATCTGCTCCAAGTTTATTTTGAACATCAATTGAAATTTCTGGAGATAAAAATAATTTTGAACCATTTAAATGATTTCTAAAATGTACTCCTTCTTCTTCAATTCTTCTCATATCACTTAAAGAAAACACTTGGAAACCACCTGAATCTGTTAAGATTCCTTTTTTCCAATTCATAAAATTATGTAATTTTCCTGCTTCATCTACAATATCCGCACCTGGGCGTAACCATAAATGATAAGTATTACTTAAAATAATATTGGCTCCCATTTCATCTAATTCTTCAGGAGACATTGATTTTACAGTTGCTAATGTACCTACAGGCATAAACATTGGAGTTGGAAAAGTACCATGTGGTGTAATAATTTCTCCAAGACGAGCACCTGTATGTTTTTCTGTTTTAATTAAACGATATGTTACAGCTGGTTGTGTCATTTTTACATTCCTTTCTTTTAATAGTCAACTCTATAACTGTATCTTACTATGTTCTATTTGTCCAATATTTTCTCCACTTTCAATTAAAAAGACATAACGATTCCTTAATATAGAATCACTATGTCTAAAAAATTATTATTATCAAGTTTTTTCTTTTAAAATATTTTAACTAAATTTCTTTATTTCTTATAAATATTACTGTCTATCATGAGGAGGCATTCCTTGCTGATGATTAAAACCTCTAGCATCATTTGGAGGTCCCATCATCATTGAATTTTTGATTTCTGATTGTTTTTCACCATTTATTGTAATTTCACCACCTGTATAAACAGCAGTTCCGTCAAAATCAAATCCTGATTGACCAACTAATTGAATAGTTCCTCCTGTTACTGTAATATTTCCGTTTGAATCAATACAATCCGTATCACCTTCTCCTACTTCTACAAATAAATTTCCACCATTCATTGTAAAAGATATCTCATCTTGACTCGCATTTGCATTTGCAGCATTGATTCCATCATCACTTGCATAAACTTTGATATCTCCACCTTGAATCGTAATAGCTCTTCCCTCAATTCCTTCTGTGGAATTTTCAATGACATAGGTTCCACTTTCGATTACTAAATTACCAGAAGCGTGAATGCCGTCATCGCCAGCATTAATGGTCATCGTGTTTTCTGATAAAAACATATTTCCAACTGAAAGATCTTCATCATTATCTACTTTCACAGCATCTTTTTTCGCATCGATACTCATTTTTGTATGTGTAATATTGAATTCATCATTTACATTAAATGCATTACCAATTGACGTTATATGATATGTCCCTCCAGTAATATGAAGTGTATCATTTGCTTTAATTCCATTATTTTTTTGAGCATCAATATTTAGTGTCCCATTTCCATTAATAATTAAATCAACTTTAGAAAATAAAACTGCATTCGCTTTTTCATCACTATTTTCACTTGAATCTGCTAAGGTATTAGTCGTTCCATCTTCTAAAGTAATGGTTACTGCATTTGCTTTTTGAATATTAATAGGTGCATTAGTATTGGTCATCGTTACACCTTTTAAAATAATATGAATATCTGCTTCTTTATCAGCATCTACTTTCAATTGTAGTCCATTCGATTCACCAGAAATCAAATATGTTCCAGCTTTTGAAATAGTTACGATAGAATCTGTTGTTGAAACTCCATCTCCTGAAACCGATACCGTATCTCCTAATAAATGAATCTTTGTAGCTGTCGTTTCATCATATTGAGTTTTGTAATCTTTATCCGAAAAATAAGTTGCATTAGTTGTTGTACTGATACTAGAATCATTCGTTTTAGTTCCATTAGCTGTTTTTGCACCTGCTTGGGTACAAGCTGTCATCAATAATGTCGTTGATAAGCCTATTAAAACAAATTGATATTTTTTTAAAGTCATATAAATCCCTCTCTTTCTTTTTGAGATGAACTTATAGTAATGAATATTTTTGAATTTAAAATAGAAAGTTTATGAATAATCTATAACATTTTTGTTAAATAAATTTTTATAAAAAAAAACTTTTCTCTAATTAAGAATATAACCTAACTATTAGTTAACCATACTCTTATGATTAGAGAAAAGCTTGTACAATTATTTTTTATGCAGTTTGAATGGCACGATAACTATAGGATGGTTCTTTTAGTTTTTCATCAAATACGACATCTAAATCATGATTTTGGAAAAACCATTCATCACCTGTCTCAACAAAATAAGTAATCCCATTTTTTTCTACGCTAACAAATGGATTATTTGGTGTATCAACTTCTACGGCTAAAGAAAAGCCTTCATGAATTGGACTACATCCATATACTTTTCCTAAAAAACGAACTCCTCTTTCTTTAGAAACTCCCATTTCTTCTTCAAACCATGCTTGTGATTTTTCATCAATTGTTAATTTCATATGCCCCATCCTTTGACTCATCATTTCTTAATTCAAGTTTACCATAGTTTTAAAAATCTTGCTTTTACTTTGCTTGTAGCATCGGATTAGCCATAAAAGAAGTACATTCATATTTAGACAAAGCTGTAAATCCATTTGCTTCATAAAATGCAATTGTTTTTAATTCACTATCCGTAGTTAAAATGATTTGATAAACCTCATTAAAATACTCCAGTGTTTGACGAAGTAATTGTGTACCAATCCCCTGTCTTTGATACTCGGGAAGTACAATAATATCTTGAATATAGAGAATAGAATAACCATCTCCTACTGCTCTTAAAAATCCAATTAATTTTCCTTCTCCATCTCTTGCTGTAAGAATAAACAAACTATGTTCTAATGCATTTTGTAACATTGTTGGATTAGTCGTATAATTCGTCCATCCTACTGCCTCATATAATGGAAATATTTCTTCAAAAGAAACTACATCATTTTTCTTATACCCAATCATCCTATTCACTCCTCATCTAATACGATTGATTCAATCCATTCCCAAGCTTTTTCAACACCTTCTCCTGTTTCAGAAGAAAATGTTAAAAATAATTCTTCCGGTGGCTTCCCAAAAGCTTTTCGAATTTGACTCACATGTTTATTCCATTTACCACGAGGAATTTTGTCACACTTCGTCATAATAATTCGATAAGGAATTTCATAATATTCTAAAAATTCACGCATTTGTACATCTTCTGTACTTGGTTCATGACGGAAATCAACGAGGATTAAAACTAATTCAAGATTTTCACGAGTTGTAATATACTCTTCAATCATTTTTCCCCATTTTTCACGTTCTTTTTTTGAGACTTTTGCGTATCCATAACCAGGAACATCGACAAAGTAAAATAAATCGTTAATATGATAAAAGTTTAATGTCTGAGTTTTACCTGGTTTACTAGAGGTTCTAGCTAAACTTTTGCGTTGAATTAAACGATTAATAAAAGATGATTTTCCCACATTCGAACGACCAGATAAAGCAATTTCAACTTTTTGATCCGTTGGATATTGATTGGGACCAACTGCACTAATCGTAAATTCAGCATTTGTCACTTTCATACTTATGCTCCTTCCTCTGTTGTTTGAGGATTAATTTTAACAAAGAATAGTAATCCTCCTCCAATTAAGAATAGAACAATTAGAGAAAAGACTCCATCTAGGGAATTACCAGTCATTTGTGCTGTAATTCCTAATAATGTTGTTCCTAAAATGGATGAGAATTTTCCAAAAATATTGTAAAATCCAAAAAATTCATTCGCACGATTTGCAGGAATAATTTGTCCAAAAATAGAACGACTAATGGATTGTACCCCACCTTGAGCAGTACCTATACAAATGGCTAATAATAAGAAATCTGTATAAGTTTTTAACCCTGTTGCTAAAATACAAATAATAATATAAGTAGCAATTCCTAAAAATACTGTGTTTTTTGCACCAATCTTTTTAGCAAGATATCCATAAATAATACTAAATGGAAAAGCAACAATTTGAACAATTAAAAGGATAACAATTAAACTATTTCCATCTAATCCCACATCACTACCAACAGCTGTTGCCATTTTTATAATTGTTCCAATTCCATCAATATAGAAGAAATAAGCAATTAAAAATAAGAATACTTGCTTATGTTCACGAATATGTTTAATCGTTTCAAATAAACGAGTAAAACTATCATATATAGGATGTTTGTCATGTTCAATAAAGTTTTTCTGTTTTACATGTTTCCAAAATGGAATGGTAAATACAAACCACCAAACTGCAGTGATGAAAAATCCAATTTTAACAATAACATCTCCAGCTAAAGATGAAAATTGCATAATCATCATAAATAATACAAATGGAATAACACTTCCAATATACCCGTATCCATAACCTGCTGCTGAGATACGGTCCATACGATCATATGTTGTTACATCCATAATTGAACTATCATAAAAAATATTCGAAGCTGAAAATCCAATGGCAGAAATCGTATATAAGATCAATAAGTACATCCATTGATCACTACCAGTAAACATCATTCCTAATACAGAAAATACCCCTACCATAGTAGAAACTGTGAACATTGGGTTACGATAACCTCTATAATCGGCTAAGGCACCTAAAACAGGAGCCATGACCGAAACAACAAAAGTAGCAATCGAGTTTGCATATCCTAAATATGCTGTCGAATTTGCAGCAGTTACTCCTGCATTCGTTGTAACTGTTTTAAAGAAAATTGGAAAAATAGCTGTTGTAATCATTAATGAATACACTGAATTAGCCCAATCTTGTAAAATCCATGAAAATTCTTCTTTCGTATAACGACTTGCAAAAAACTTACGAATTGCAGACATAAAATTCCCCCTAAAATTAAGCTTTCAATAATTTCCCTTTTTTATTGTACAATTCTGGTTGTCCTTCATTATCTACAACGGCTTTTGTAACAACTACTTTAGAAACTTCTTCTCTACTTGGAATTTCAAACATTAAATCCATCATAACCGATTCAATAATTGAACGTAATCCACGTGCACCAGTTTTACGTTCAATCGCTTTAGAGGCAATAGCATCTAATGCTTCTTGATCGAATTCTAATTCAACTTCATCCATTAAGAAAAGTTTTTGATATTGTTTCACTAATGCATTTTTAGGTTCTGTTAAAATAGATACTAAATCTTTTTGTTCTAATTTTTCTAATGCTGCAATAATTGGTAAACGTCCAATAAATTCAGGAATTAATCCAAATTTTTGTAAATCTTCTGGAATAATCATTTGCATTAAACTTTCATGTTCGCTAAAGTTTTTATTTGAAGAACCAAATCCAATGACTTTAGCTCCAAGTCTCTCTTTAACGATTGTTTCAATTCCATCAAAAGCTCCACCAACAATGAATAAAATATCCGTTGTATCGATTTGAATTAATTCTTGTTGCGGATGCTTGCGTCCACCTTGAGGAGGAACAGATGCAACAGTTCCTTCTAAAATTTTTAATAGCGCTTGTTGTACGCCTTCACCACTTACATCCCGTGTAATCGATACATTTTCGCTTTTACGTGCGATTTTATCAATTTCATCAATATAAATAATTCCTTTTTGCGCACGTTCTACATCATAATCAGTTGCTTGAAGAAGTTTTAGTAAAATATTTTCCACATCTTCTCCAACATATCCAGCTTCTGTTAATGTTGTTGCATCTGCAATTGCAAATGGAACATTTAATAAGCGAGCTAATGATTGAGCTAAGTAAGTTTTCCCTGAACCAGTTGGTCCAATTAAACAAATATTACTCTTTTGTAACTCTACTCCATCATCTTCTACTAAATGGTTAATTCGTTTATAGTGATTATAAACAGCAACTGCTAATGCTTTTTTAGCATTGTCTTGTCCAATCACATATTCATTTAAAATTTCACGAATTTCTTGTGGCTTTGGAACTGTAATTTCCCCCTCAAAAAATTGCGTTAATAATTCTTCATCAATAATTTCCTTACATAAATCTACACATTCATTACAAATAAAAACATCTGGTCCTGCAATGATTTTTTTTACTTGATCTTGTGACTTCCCACAAAATGAACAGCAGACATGATTTTCTTTATCTTTATACAAATACGTAACCTCCATTCAATTTTTGACACTATAATAGTAGATTAGCATATCTGAGTAGTTTGAACAAGAAAAGTCCATCCTAGATGAAGTATTTTCAAACAAAAAAAGAACAACCTTGTTTCCAAGATTGTTCTTAATCACTTTTAGTATTATGCTTCTACTGCAGATTCAGTAATTAAAGCTAATGCTTTCTTCATTGAGATATCGTTTTTCAACATTTCAACTGAAACAGCTGCACGAACAGCTCCTTCTTCCATACCATATTGAGCAGCTAATTCTTTTACTTCTGCATCAACGTCAGCATCTGTTACTTCAATGTTTTCATCTTTAACGATTTGTTCTACTACCAAGTTAGTTTTAGTACGAACATCAGCATCTTTTTCCATCATTTTGTGTAAATCAGCTTCAGTTGTACCTGTGATTTGGTAGTACATTTCTGGTGTAATACCGTTACGACGCATGTCGTTTAAGTAGTGTTGCATTTGACGGTGTACTTCTTCGTGAACCATTTCAGCTGGTAATTCTACGATTTCAGCATTTTCAACTGCTTGACGTAATGCTAAGTCAGCTACAGCTTCGTCAGCTGCTTCAGCTTTAGCTTCTTCTAATTCTTTACGGAATTTTTCTTTTAATTCAGCTAATGTTTCAACTGAATCATCAATGTCTTTAGCGAATTCATCTGTTAGTTCAGGTAATTCTTTTGTTTTAACTTCGTGAACTGTTACTTTGAATACAGCATCTTGACCTTTTAAGTTTTCTGCATGGTATTCTTCTGGGAATGTAACTTTCACTTCAACGTTGTCGCCTTCTTTAGCGCCTACTAATTGATCTTCAAATCCAGGAATGAATGAACCTGAACCTAATTCTAATGAGTAGTTCTCACCTTTTCCGCCTTCAAAAGCTTCTTCTCCTAAGAAACCTTCAAAGTCAATTACAACTGTGTCTGCTAATTCAGCAGCACCTTCTTTAACCACTAATTCAGCTGATTTAGCTTGTTCTTGTAATAAACGATCTTCTACATCTTGTTCAGAAACTGTACGATCTTGTTTTTCAACTGTTAATCCTTTGTATTCACCTAATTTAACTTCAGGTTTAACAATTACAGTTGCTTTAATTACCCATGCTTGACCTTTTTCTAAAGATTCGATGTCAATTTTTGGTTGAGTTACTGGGAAAATACCAGTTTCTTCAACTGCATTATCGTATGCATCTGGTAATAAGTAGTTTAATGCATCTTGATATAATGCTTCTTCACCATACATTTTGTTGAAGACTTGACGACTTACTTTACCTTTACGGAATCCAGGAACGTTTAAGTTCTTTTTCACACGGTTAAAAGCAACTTCTAACCCTTTTTTGATTGATTCTTGTGAAATTTCAAATGTTAACACAACTTCATTTGTGTTGATTTTTTCAAATTTTGCTGTCATAGCTTTCCTCCAAAAAATTCTTACTTCATCAAAT
>NZ_CAUUHX010000062.1:0-9506 GCF_963545075.1 uncultured Granulicatella sp. | reverse complement strand
AGCTAGGACGCCAGCAGCTTCGCGATGCGAATCTCATGGCTAAAATTTGAGCCTAAGATCTCAAATTTTCCAATAGTGACAAAAACACTTCCCAGTGTTTCTGTCACTCAAGCTAAAAGGAAATATTTTTTGTATTCTTTATTTATTACGTTACAAATATTTTGCAGCTAAAGTAATGGAAATGGTAATAGTATTTATAGCATAAAGTAGAACTAACAATTAAGGGGAAATTTTTATCAATGAGACGTTTAAGTCAATTGGGGCTACCACATCAACAATTAATTTCTATTTTTGTAAGATGCATAAGAACAAACGTCAGAAAACTAAATAACTAAAATAAAGAAATAAAAAATAATTTTTTATAGCTGAGGTGATAGAATCGGTGAATAGCGATTCTATCACAAAGGAAAATTTGAGACCGAGGCTCAAATTTTAGCCATGAGACCGCAAGGGCTGCTGGCGTCCTAGCTACACAAAAAATTATTTTTTATTTCTTTATTCTATGCCACCAATGATTTTCTCTTGCTTATTGTTACAAATCGTGTTTGAATAAAAGACAAGTAGATTTAATTAAGAAATGGAGGTCATTTCATGACAAAAGAATTTAATAGTTTTACACTCGTAGAACAAAAACCATTACCAGATATCCGTTGCGATTACTATTTATACAAACATGACAAAACAGGTGCACAAGTCATGTACTTAAAAACAGACGACGACAACAAAGCCTTCTCCATCGCATTCCGCACACCACCATATGACGACAATGGAATTGCGCACATTATCGAACACTCCGTATTAAACGGATCAAAAAAATACCCAACAAAAGAACCATTCGTAGAATTATTAAAAGGTTCCCTACAAACATTTTTAAACGCATGGACATTCTCAGATAAAACAATGTACCCAGTAGCTTCAAGAAATCAAAAAGATTTTGAAAACTTAATGGACGTATATTTAGATGCGGTATTTTATCCAAATCTTTTATCAAACCCACAAATTTTAATGCAAGAAGGATGGCATTATCATTTAGAAAATAAAGAAGATGAATTAACGTATAAAGGCGTTGTTTATAACGAAATGAAGGGAGCATTTTCTCAACCAGAATCAGAATTAAACCGTCTGGTGGAACCAACATTATTCCCTGACACTTTTTATAAACATGTTTCTGGAGGAATGCCCGCTTCAATTCCAACATTGACACAAGAAAAATTCATTAATTTCCATCAAACGTATTATCACCCAAGTAATGCTCGAGTAACTTTATACGGAAATTTAGATTTACCAAAAGCAATGGAACAATTATCAGAATACTTTGATGCTTTTGAGGCAAAAGAAGTTCCATTTGTAGGATACAAACAAGAACCATTTACAAGTGTCAAAGAACTAACAAGTTCGTATTCTATTTCTAAAGGAGACTCAACCGAAAATAAAACATTGTTAGAATATGCTTGGGCTACTGGCACAAGCACTAATGGAGAAGAAGGAATTGCTTTAAGCATTTTAGATGAATTGTTATTAGGTAGTAATACAGCACCACTGAAGAAAGCTTTATTAAAAGCGAATATCGGTAGTGATGTTATGGGAGGATATTCTGCTTATACGTATTCTCCAACATTTGAAGTGATTTTAAAAGATACAGATGCTGATAAAAAAGAACAATTTGTTCAAATTATTCAAGAGGAATTACAACGTTTAGTAGAAGAAGGAATTTCTAAAAAAGCGATTCAAGCTGCTTTAAACAAAACAGCTTTCCGTTATAAAGAATTAACAGCTTTAGAAGGAAGCACACCAAAAGGTGTGATGTATGGAATGAATGCTTTAACAAGTTGGTTATATGATGGAAGTCCTTATGTATCATTTGAATACCAACAACATTTAGATGCTATTCAAGCTAAAGTTGAAGAAGGCTATTTTGAAAATCTTATTCAAAAATATTTATTAGACAATACTCATGCTGCAATCATTACTCTAAAACCAGAACCAGGTTTATTAGAAGAAAAAGAAGCAGAATTAGCTAAAAATTTAGCCGATTACAAAGCAAGTTTAAGCGAAGAAGAATTAGACCAATTAGTAGAAACAACTCAAAAATTAATTGAAAGACAAGAATCTCCTGATAGACCAGAAGATTTAGCGAAAATTCCGACTCTATCGATTGATGATATTCAAAAGAAAGCAACGCAATATCCATTAATGGTTGAAGAAGGAAAAGATACGCCGACTTTCTTACATTATGAAGACTTTACAGCAGGTATTTCATATGCAAAATATTTCTTTGATATGAGAGGAGTTAAAACAGAAGAAATTCCAGTAGCGGCGTTTGTCACTGAATTATTAGGTGAAATTAGTACAAAAAACTTTGCTGATGAAGATTTAAATACAGAGATGGATTTCTATACGGGTGGAATTTCTACAAATGCTTTTGTCATGACAGAAGATGTTGCGAAAAATGTCTATTATCCATTCTTTACAGTTTCAGGAAAAGCATTGTCACAATATTTACCTAAATTGATTGAATTAGTAGAAGAAATTGTTTTACGTTCAAACTTGGAAGACTATGATAAAATTAAAGAACTATTATTAAATACAAAAGCTAACTTAGAAATGCATATGAATTATGCTTCGCATACCATTGCTGTACGTCGATTAGAATCATACTATTCAGAAGGCGCGAAATATGCTCAAGCATTAGAAGGTATTGATTACTATGAGTATATTTCTGATTTAGTGAAGCATTATGATGAGAGAAAAGAAAGCTTTAGTCAACAATTGATAGCTGTACTTCGTCAAATCTTGAATATTCATGGAGTGACTGCAACATTTGTCGGAAGTAAAGAAGACTTTGAACAATTCAAAGCATTATCTCAATCATTCTTCCAACAGTTATCACAAGAGGAAGTGACACCACAACCATTCACAACTCCTGTTGAAATTCTAAACGAAGGGTTTAAAACAGCTCAAGAAATTCAATATGTAGCAAAAGGTTACAATCAAACATTACTAGGAGTTCCATTTGAAGGTTCTAATGCATTTTTACAAACGGTTTTAGGATTAGATTATTTATGGAATACCGTTCGTGTTAAAGGTGGAGCATACGGTGGAATGAGTGTCATTGGTGGAAAAGGTGAAGTAGCTGCTGTGTCATACCGTGATCCAAACTTAGTGGAAACTCTAAAAACTTATGATGGACAAGTTCAATATTTAGAAAATTACAATCCATCTAAAGAAGAATTTGAGAAAAACCTTATTGGAACATTTAGCAGTATTGACCGTCCATTATCTGCAAATCAAAAAGGAAATATCGCATTTACACGTTACTTTACACATGTGACAACTGAACTTGTTCAAAAAACTCGTGATGAAGTTTTAAATGTAACACCGGAAAAAGTTCGTTCATTTGCACCAACAATGGAAAAAGTATTAGCTCAAAATGCTTTTGTAGTAGTGGGTAATGATGTGAAAATTGAACTAAATAAAGAAATTTTCAAAACAATCCGTTCATTATTTAATGATTAATTGTTTGAGTTAATTTCAAGTATCGTTAAAAGAGGAATTTTCTATTAGTAGAAGTTCCTCTTTTATGTTGTAAAATTTTTATATCGTTAAAGTGTGTCATTTAGGATTTTGTTTGTGTTTTTATGCATTTAATTATACAATGGCAAAGTGAAAGTTTAAGAAAAAGGAGATTTACAGTAAATGAAATTAAGAAATATCGCATTATCATTATCTGCGTTAGTATTATTCACTTTACCAACAGTTGGTGCTCAAGAAGAAAAAGCCCCACAAGGTAAAGGTTGGCAAACGATTAATGGACAACAATATTTTATAAAAGAAGATGGATCAAAAGCTACGTCTTCATGGATTGATCGTTCATATGTAGATAAAGATGGCAAAAAAGTTATTGCTTCTTTCATTTATGATGAAAATTACAAGTCTTATTTCTATTTAAAAGCAGATGGAAATTATGCTGAAAATCAATGGTTAGAAATTGGTGGCAAATGGTACTATTTCAAAGAATGGGGCTATATGGCTAAAAGTGAATGGAAAGGGAATTACTACTTAAATCCAAGTGGTGCTATGGCGAAAAAAGAATGGATTTACGATAATAAATATAATTCTTATTTCTATTTAAAAGCAGATGGAAAATATGCTGATAAAGAATGGATTCAAGATGGAAATAAATGGTATTACTTACTATCTGGTGGGTACTTAGCAACTCGTCAATGGGTCAGTGATTATTTTGTCAACGGTGAAGGGGCTATGATGGCAAAAGAATGGTTATTTGATCCACAATATAATGCGATGTTCTATTTAAATGCTGATGGGAAATATGCACGCAGTCAATGGGCTCAAATTGATGGAAAATGGTATTATTTCAAGGCGAACGGTGCTAGAGCTGAAAAAGAATGGGCAGGTAATTATTATTTAGGTGAATCTGGCGTAATGGCAACAGGAGTTGTAACAGTTGGAGATACGAAATATACCTTCTCAGATACGGGTGAAATTCAAAAACAAGAACGATTAGAATGGGGTTGGGTTCAAAAGAATGGTCAACGTTATTTCTTAAATCGTCGTCAAGAACAAGTGGGCGGAAGTGATGCGAAGAAAGTTATCGATGTCAGTGAACATAATGGAAAAATCCAAAACTGGAGTCAAGTTATTAGAGATAATGGAATTGATGGAGTAATTGTTCGTTTAGGGTATTATGCATATGACGAAGATAAACAATTAGCATATAATATTAAAGAATTAAACCGCCTAGGAGTTCCTTATGGAGTGTATTTATATACTTATGCTGAAAATGAATCTGACGCAGAATTAGAAGCGAAACACACCATTAAATTAATGGAAAAATATCATATTCAACCAAGTTATCCAATTTATTATGATGTTGAAAATTGGGAATATGTGAATAAAACAAAAGCTGCACCTAAAGATACAAAAACATGGGTGAAAATTGTAAATAAATATATGGAAACGATGCATAAAGCTGGTTATACGAATGTAAGAATTTATAGTTACAGACATTTATTACAAACACGTTTAAATCATCCAGATATTTTAAAATATGTGGACTGGGTAGCTGCTTATACAGATGCATTAGATTGGAATAACCCACATTATTCAGGCTCTAAAGGTTGGCAATATACTTCAAGCGAATATCTAAAAGGTATTAGTGGAAAAGTAGACGTTAGCGTTTGGTATTAATGAATTTAAGAATTATGAAAAAAGTCAGACATAAGTCTGACTTTTTTTAGTGATGACAACAACGACATTGACCTGGTATACAAGTACAAGCTAGATGTTCAGGTGCATCTATTTCTTTTTCTTGTAATAATTTCTGTAATTGATGAGTGTCCTGTATTGTTAATTGAGATTTTTGAATAAGTAAGGATAATAATTCACCTTGTTTTTTTTGACAAACATGACTTAATAATTCATTGCATTCTAAATCTAGTAATTCTTCTTCTGTTACTGTTGCGACATATTGATAAGGTCTTTTTGAAGTAGGAATAATAAATTCTTTTTTCAACAGTCGATTGATAAGAGTTTTAATTGTAGCAGCTTGCCAATTGAAATTTGTAGCTAATGCTTCAATAATAAAAGTACCGGTACATTTTTGGTTTGCCCATATTACGCGAAGTACTTGTCTTTCTGAAGCGCTAATAGTATGAGAAAGTGTCATTTTTTGTCTCCTTTCTTTGATATTTATTAGTGTAAATCTGAAAAATCTCTTTGTCAATATATTGATAAAAGACGAATTTTGTTACTATATTTTGTGTTTGCTTTTTTGTGAAATACTAAATATAGAATGTTTTGGTTGATATAAGACTGGAAAGTAGATATAATAAGGGGGTATGAAATAGAGGAGTAAGTATGAAAGTAGTTTTTTTATCATTGACGGGGCAGACGAGAAGATTTGTTCAAAAATTGGAGTTACCAACTGTAGAAATTACACCACAAAATGTATTCCAAACAATGGATGAACCATATATAATTGTTAGTCCTACTTATGATATGGAAGTATTTGAATATTTTCAAGATTTTATTGAAACAGATGATAACCAAGCTTTATTAAAAGGAGTAGCTGGATCTGGAAATCGAAATTTTAATACTTCTTTTTGTTCGACGGCAAAATTGATTTCTTCTACTTATGAAGTTCCACTATTGCATTGTTTTGAGTTTCATGGAACTCAAAAAGACGTAACTATAATAAAGGAAAAGGTGAGCGAATTTGGATAGTCCAAAATTAATTAGTAAATCTCAAGAAGTAACATATTTTTCATTAAATAATGAATTGAACCGTCCGGTTGATGGAAAAATCCCTCTACATAAGGATAAAGAAGCAGTACGTGCATTCTTCTTAGAACATGTCAATCCGAATACGGTATTTTTCTATACATTAGATGAAAAATTAGATTATTTGCTTGAACATGATTATTTAGAAGAAGAGTTTTTAAATAAATATGACCGAGAATTTGTTAAAAGCTTAATGCAAGAAATTTATAAGAAAAAATTCCGTTTTCGTTCATTTATGTCAGCATTTAAGTTTTATAAACAATATGCTTTAAAAACAAATGATGGCGAACGTTATTTAGAACGTTTTGAAGATCGTATTGTCTTTAATGCTTTATTTTTAGCAGATGGAGATGAACAATTAGCTAGAGATTTAGCTGAAGAAATGATTCATCAACGTTATCAACCAGCGACACCAACATTTTTAAATGCAGGAAGAAAACGTCGTGGTGAATTAGTGTCTTGTTTCTTAATACAAACAACAGATGACATGAATAGCATTGGTCGTACCATTAACTCTGCTTTACAACTTTCAAGAATTGGTGGGGGAGTTGGCGTAAGCTTATCAAATGTTCGTGCAGCTGGAGACCCAATTAAGAAAATTGAAAATGCTTCTAGCGGTGTTGTTCCAATTATGAAATTATTAGAAGATAGCTTCAGTTATTCGAACCAATTAGGACAACGTAATGGTGCAGGAGCTGTTTATTTAAATGTTTTCCACCCAGATATCGTATCATTCTTATCAACTAAAAAAGAAAATGCAGATGAGAAAATTCGTGTTAAAACATTATCATTAGGATTAGTAGTTCCAGATAAGTTTTATGAATTAATAAAAAATGACGATATGATGTATTTATTTAGTCCATATGATGTGGAACGTATTTATGGGGTTCCTTTCTCTTATGTAGATATTACAAAAGAGTATGAAAATATGGTGAATAATCCAGAAATTCGTAAATCAAAATTACGTGCACGTGATTTAGAACAAGAAATTAGTAAATTACAACAAGAATCTGGTTATCCTTATATTGTAAATATTGATACGGTCAATAATGCAAATCCAATTGATGGAAAAATCATTATGAGTAACTTGTGTTCAGAAATTTTACAAGTACAAAGTCCTTCAGTGATTAATAATGCGCAAGAATATGAAGTACTTGGGACGGATATTAGCTGTAATTTAGGTTCTACAAATATCGTGAATTTAATGCAATCACCTGATTTTGAACGCTCGATTGAAGTGGCGGTTCGTGCATTAACATTTGTCACAGACCATTCAAGTATTGATGCAGTTCCAACGGTGAAAAATGGAAACCAAAAAGCTCATACAATTGGTTTAGGTGCAATGGGATTACATACATTCTTTGCGTTAAATCAAATGGAATATGGTTCTCCTGAATCAATCGAAGTAACAGATTTATACTTCCGTCTATTGAATTTTTATACATTAAAAGCAAGTCATAAAATTGCGAAAGAACGTGGCGTAACTTTCGATGGATTTGAAAAATCTGCTTATGCATCAGGAACTTATTTTGATGCTTATACGGAGTCAGATGTTAAAATTAAATCTGAAAAAGTAAAAGAGATTTTTGCGAACTTACCAATTCCAACTGCGGAAGATTGGAAACAATTAAAAGCAGATGTAATGGCAGACGGACTATATCATCAAAATCGTTTAGCGATTGCTCCAACAGGCTCAATCAGCTATGTAAATGAAACAAGTGCGAGTTTACATCCAATTACTCGTTTAATTGAAGAACGTCAAGAGAAGAAGACTGGTAAAACTTATTATCCAGCACCATTCTTATCAAATGAAACATTACCATATTATAAATCAGCTTATGATATTGATATGCGTAAAGTGATTGATGTATATGCTGCTGCACAAAAACATATTGACCAAGGAATGAGTTTAACATTATTCATGCGTTCTGAATTACCAGAAGGCTTATATGAATGGAAAAATGGACGTACAAGCAAAATGACAACAAGAGATTTAAATATCTTGAGAAACTATGCTTGGAATAAAGGAATCAAATCGATTTATTATGTTCGTACATTTACAGAAAATAATGATGAAATTGGAAGTAATGGTTGCGAAAGTTGCAGTATTTAATTCAAAAAAGGAGACTTATCATGAGTGAGAAACGATATTTTAATGAGATTTTGTCACAAAAGGCTTCTGCACCAGTAGCTTATTATAAAGCAATCGACTGGAACCAAGTAGAAGATATGATTGACAAAATGACATGGGAAAAGTTAACCGAGCAATTTTGGTTAGATACTCGTATTCCTGTTTCAAATGACTTAGATGACTGGAGAACATTATCCCCAGCTGAAAAAGATGTTGTAGGGAAAGTATTTGGAGGATTGACTTTATTAGATACATTGCAATCTGAAGAAGGTGCAAGTCTGATGAAAGACTATGTTCGTACACAACATGAAGAAGCAGTATGGAATAATATTCAATTTATGGAATCTGTTCATGCCAAAAGTTATTCAACAATTTTCAGTACGTTACATACAAAAGCTGAAATCGAAGAAATTTTTGAGTGGACAAATAATAATGAGTTTTTACAATATAAAGCTCAAAAAATTAATGAAATTTATCAAAGTAGAGATGCACTAAAAATGAAAGTAGCTTCAACGATGTTAGAAACATTTTTATTCTATAGTGGCTTCTTTACACCATTGTATTATTTAGGAAATAATAAATTAGCCAATGTAGCGGAAATTATTAAATTAATTATTCGTGATGAATCTGTTCACGGAACTTATACAGGCTATAAATTCCAACAAGGATACAATGAATTACCTTTAGAAGAACAAGAAACTCTTAAAATGTGGGTTTATCAATTATGTTTAGAATTGTATCAAAATGAAGTGAAGTATACACAATCAATTTATGATCAAGTTGGTTGGACTGAAAAAGTAAAAGTATTCATTCGTTATAATGCGAATAAGGCTTTACAAAATTTAGGGTTTGATCCATTATTCCCAGATACAGCTGAAGATGTGGATCCAATTGTGATGAATGGTATTTCAACAGGTACAAGTAATCATGACTTCTTCTCTCAAGTGGGGAATGGTTATTTACTTGGGACAGTAGAAGCTATGGAAGATGATGATTATTCTAAATGGATGTAATCTAAATAAGAGACTGGGCAAAAAGTCTCAAAAATAGAAGAAAGCACTATAAAATTCTGAAA
>NZ_CAUUHX010000061.1:0-9859 GCF_963545075.1 uncultured Granulicatella sp. | reverse complement strand
AGACTTAATTTGGTGTTAAATTTGATTCACCAACAGAATTTGTCGATGAGCCAAATTTTCCTGCGGTATCAGCCGATGTGGCTGATACTGCTCATACTACTATGGGAAGTCTTTTCTCATTTTAGTCGTCAAAAAAACACACTAAATTCTTAGTGTGTTTTTTCGTATATACATTCAGTTATTGCTCAGCAATTTTAGAGTTTAAAGTTGTTCCCCAATGGGTGATTGTACGTTGTGAATTGTTCAATAATAAATTATTATCATAAATCGGTTTCCACCAGTTCCAGAATAAACCAGTCGCCTTTTCAATTTTTACACGAACGTTTTTCATATTAGCTTTTACAGAAAGATTCAGAACATAACCACTTGTTCGACTCACACCATTACCTTCCCAACTCTTAGAACGAATAGTCTGATTTCCATTTTTATCTGTACTAATTTCATCCCAAGTAATCGTATAACGTGCTACATAAGCACCTTTATGTTGAATCGTTAAAACTTTATCTTTAGTAGTTGAAGGATGGGATGGTTGATTTATTGGAATAATTTGAATATTCGCATCTTTTACAGGAGTATGTCTAAATACTTCTACTTCAGCTAAGCTTAGTGCTTGATGTTCATGTCGCAATTGAATACGGACAAATCTTCCAAATTGACCATTGAATTGTACATCTAAGTGGTTGGAAGTCAATTGATTAATATATTGTCTAGAAACTTCTTGCCCCTTATCGTTATATAAGATGACATCAAAATTCGATAAACGTTTGGCAACTTCGCCATCTCCACGATTGAATAATCTTACGAATCCTACTTGTTCATTTCGACCTAAGTCTACTTGCCACCAAGCTTTATTTTCAAAATTTGTGTGCGTGATGGAGTTTTGAGAATAAGAACTATTAGTGTTTCCATCTAAAGCACGGTTCGCATCTCCACCGTAAGCTGTTGAACTTTGCGAAGCTTGTTTCTTCCACGCGATATTTTCTGCACGTAAGACTTGAACTTCTGCAAGGCTAAGAGCATTATGTCCTTCTAATTCAATTCGAACAAATCGTGCTTTTTTATAATCAATCGCAAGTTGAGCAGAAGCATTTGTTAAAGCAGAGATACGTTTACGCTCAATTTCATTTCCAAAACTATCTAAAAGAATAACGTTGAAATTAGAGAGTCGATCTTGAGCAGTATCAGTACGATTGAAAATATTAATTTGACGAATTGTTTCTTCTTTATCTAAATCAACTTGCCACCAAGGTTTTGACTGGAAATTTGTATGAGTAACAGATTGATGACGGAAATCTCCATCTGTTTTGCCATCGACTGCACGACTAGCATCCCCACCAAAGGCAGTTGAACTTTGAGTGACACGTTTACCTAATGCTACATTTTCTAGTAAGTCAACACTTGGTTGAGTTGGATTTTCAGGAGTAGCAGTTTTTTTGATAAATTGAACCTTTTTTAATTGAGGGTCACGATATCCTTGGCTATCTAATGTCGAACGTTTTCCAATATTAAAGTTATCAAAGGAATTTAAACGACTTTCAAAATATCCACGAGAACCATGTTTCAAACTAGCGTTACCCGTAGAAGTGACAACATCAGCATCATTATGAATTAATGAGCCGACTACATTATCATTATCAACAACATAATGTTTGATTTTCCCATTTATGGCTAGCTTTTTACTTTCTAAACCAACATCCCAAAATCCATTATTCGCATTCCAAACAGTACGTGATGTAATGACTTTTGGAGCATTAAAGGTCGTTACTTTTTTCAATACTTGTTCATAAAACTTAGGATATCTTTGATAAGCTTCTACGGCAGCAATTTGTGCTAGGTATCCCCCAAGAGAGTGTCCTGTCATATATAAATTTGTAATACTAGAATCTTTTGCTAATTCTCCAACTACTTTTCGAATATCATCTGCTTGAGCAGGTTTGTTTCCACCAAATAATACTAAATCGGTAGTTAAATCCTTCATTTCGCTAGGATTTGTTCCACGGATTGCTAGCATTTGAACAGTGTTGTCTTTTAGATAGGCTAAATCGCTTTTTGTTTCAAATAAAAATGCATCCATTCCACTTGTTGTGTGATAAGATTTTTTTAATTTCCAAAATGGAGCTAATTCATTGTGCATCATTTTAAATTCTTGTTCTTTTAGAAAGAGACTTGGATAAGGTTTTGTGTGATCTAATACTTTATTGATAGAAGTCTCATCTTGATAAGCAAGATTCATGAAGAAAATGGCATCTCTATCAGTCATATACCATTGTTTTTTATTATCATCTTCATTATCTCGTAAACCATCCCCATCACTGTCTTCTAAAAGTGGATGACTATGGTAACCTACATATTCTTTATTATTTTTACGATAAATATAAATTTCATCTTTGTTTTTAATGCCATCGTGATCATCGTCACCTTCCGGATTTAATGGTTTTTCTCCGTATAGGGAGTGATCGATTAAATGATCTTCAGATTGAAGTTCCCCTTTAGAAATTTTTAAGGCATCTTCAGCTGTTAAGCTTCTTACAGATTGATGCTCTTTTGCTGTTTCTTTAACTGCTTCTTTTTCAATGAATTGGTTTTGTTTAATAGAAGAAGTATCGTTTGGCATCTTACCTGTTAGTGTTAAAATGTCAGGAGCTGTGGCTTTATTATTTTCATTATTTTGTGTTTGTTTTGTTCCTATAGTTGGTTGAATCTGGTTGTTTTGATTCATTTCTTTTGGTTGAACTATTGAATTAGTTGAAGTATTTGCTTTAGAAGGTGCAATTGTATTTGCACTAGCTATTGAAGCATTCATAAAAATTGAGCCTATAGCAATAGAAGCTACCCCAATACTTAATTTTCGAATACTAAATTGTAAAAAAGATTTCTTAAAATTCATTCTTTATTTCCTTTCATGATAGTAATTGTAGTATACAGGAAAGTTAGAACAGAAACAATTTTTTGAAAATAGGATTTTATGAGATAGAATCAAAGTGGACTCTAGCTATATATTTTAATGCTAATATGATACAATGAACTGTGACTAAAGAGTGAAATGAGGGATAAAATGGAAATCAAAATTATTGAAACAAGTGATATGCATGGATATGTATTACCTACAAACTATGCTGAAAGAAATTTAGATTTAGGTTTTAGTACGGCAAAAGCTGCGACTATTATTAAAAAAATCAAAAAAGAAGCAAAGGGACCAGTTGTTCAAATTGAAAATGGAGACTTCATTCAAGGTTCACCATTGAGTTACTATGTTCGTAAACAAGGTCATCATATTGCCAATGACTTAACAAAAGTTTTAAACTATTTAGAATACGATTTAGGAATTTTAGGAAATCATGAATTCAACTATGGATTAGATTATTTACGTGAAGCGATTGAATCCTACAATCATCCAATTATTTGTGCAAATATTCTTTCTAAAACAGGAGAGCAAGTATTTGGAGATCCTTATCGTATTATCGAAAAAGAAGGCGTTAAAATTGCCGTTTTAGGATTAACAACTCCATATATTCCAAAATGGGAACAACCTGCAACCGTTAAAGATTTAACGTTTGTTAGTGCTTTAGAAACTGCACAAAAATATGTACCAGAAATGCATGAAAAAGCGGATATCGTAGTGGTGACGTATCATGGAGGGTTTGAATCAGATTTAGAAACTGGTGAACCAACTGAGTTATTAACAGGAGAAAATGAAGGGTATGCGATTGCGACTAAAGTACCTGGAATTGATGCTCTTGTAACAGGACACCAACACCGTGTGATTGCGACAAAAGTAAATGGGGTTCCCGTTATTCAACCTGGTTACCGTGGAGCTTATGTAGGTGAGATTAGCTTACAAGTTGAAAAAAAAGGCGACCGTTATGTTGTTGTTAATAGCCAAGCGAAATTACATGAAACAGCGGGAGTTAAAGCAGATCCTAAAGTGTTAGAAATGTTTGAAGAATTACAAGCAGATGTTGAAGATTGGTTAGACACACCAGTAGGAACTGTTGTTGGAGATATGACGATTACAGATCCTCAACAAGCAAGATTAGTCGAGCATCCTTATATTGAATTTATTAATAAAGTTCAAATGGAAGCAACGGGTGCAGATATTTCGGGAACAGCTTTATTCAATAATGAAGGACGAGGGTTTGGTTCTCAAATTGCGATGCGTGACGTCATTACAAACTACATTTATCCAAATACTTTAGCAGTGTTAAAAATTTCTGGAGAAGATTTACGTTTAGCATTAGAAAGAGTAGCGACTTACTTTATTGTAAAAGATGGGGAAGTTCAATTTAATCCAAAATATATCGAACCAAAACCACAGTATTATAATTATGATATGTATGAAGGTATTGAGTATACGCTTGATTTTACAAAACCATTTGGTGAACGAGTGACGAGATTAGACTATCATGGAGCTCCTGTTCAAGATACGGATGAATTAGAAGTTGTAACAAACCAATATCGTGCAGTAGGTGGAGGAAACTACGCAATGTTTAAACCAGAAAAAATTGTACGTGAAGTACAAATTGATATGACAGAATTAATTGCGGATTATATGAAAAAACATCCTGTATTAGAAGCGACAACGAACCAAAACTTTAAGACAATTATAAAATAAATTTTTAAAACAATGATGAAAAAACATTTTCCTTTATGTCCTAGCTACTAAAGGAAGGTGTTTTTTTCTTATTTATTCCGTGATACAATCAAGGTGTATAGGAATGTTTAGAAATTGAGGTGAAATGGATGCATACGGTGATGATTGTGGAAGATGAACCTATTATTCGTGATGCTGTAGCTCAGGAATTAAGTAAATGGAATTATCAAGTAGCATGTGTAACAGATTTTAATAAAGTAATGAATGATTTTGTAAAAGTAAATCCTCAGTTAGTGATTTTAGATATTACTCTTCCATTTTTTAATGGCTATTATTGGTGCCAAGAAATTCGTAAAATTTCGAATGTACCGATTTTATTTTTATCTTCTCACCAACAACCGATGGATATTGTTATGTCGATTAATATGGGGGCAGATGATTATATTACCAAACCTTTTGAAATGCCGATATTAGTAGCTAAAATCCAGGGACTTTTCCGCCGTGCATATGAATTTGTCGGAACTCAAGATTGGATTGAATATAAGGGGGCGACACTACATTTGAAAACAACTCAATTTACTTATAACCAACAAGTAATCGATTTGACAAAAAATGAATTTCAAATTTTACGTGTGCTATTTGAAAGAGTCGGCAGTTATGTCAGTCGAGATGAATTGATGAAGGAATTATGGAATAGTGATTTCTTTATTGATGATAATACTTTAACGGTTAATGTCGCCCGACTTCGTAAAAAATTAGAAGAATGCGGTCTAGTGAATTTTATTACGACTAAAAAAGGGATCGGTTATGGGTTGGTGGATTCCAATGAGTAAAGAAAAGAGACAGTTCATTAAACAGTGGCTATTCAGTCATAAACATTTTCTAGTGTATATCGCTTTTATTCTATGCTTATGGCTAGTCTTTGGTTATGCTTTTAATGCACTGGAATGGATGTTGTATTTAATAGTACTAGTGGTAATTTTTTCAGGCATATTTTTAACTTCATGGTGTGCAAAGGATTTTCTGCAGTATAAAAAAATAAAGGAAAATCCAAATTGGAAAGAATTGCTTCAAAGTGAAAAAGTGTGGACGACGTCTGAACAATTTTTATTAGAGACTTTAGAGGAGTATGCTACTCAACTAGCACAAGCTGAATTTCAACAAAGAGAAGCTTATAAAGAGCAATTAGATTACTATACGATGTGGATTCATCAAATTAAGACAAGTATTGCTTCAAGTCAATTATTAATTCAAGCTTTACCAACTCTTCCGGAAAAGAGTCCATTGGAACAAGAGTTAATTAAAATTACGACGTATACTGATTTTGTCCTGCATTACGTGAGAATGGAGACTTTTCATCAAGATTTAGTGTTAAGAGAACATTCTTTGGACAGTATGATTCGTCAAATTTTGAAGAAGTTTGCAACGTTCTTTATTTATAAAAATCTTCGCTTGTCCTATGATGCTATCGAGCAAGTGATAGTGACAGATGCGAAATGGTTTAGTGTGATTTTAGAACAAATTTTATTAAATTCCATTAAGTATACGGACAAAGGTGGGCAAATTTCGATTTATTTAGACGGACCTTATTTATGTATTCAAGATACAGGAATCGGAATTGCAGAATCTGACCAGCAACGAATTTTTGAACGAGGATTTAGTGGATTTAATGGAAGAATGAATTACCATTCTTCAGGATTAGGTCTATACTTATCTAATGAAATTGCGAAAAATTTAGGTTTAGAATTATCCGTAGAATCAGTTGTTGGAGAAGGAACAACTTTAAAAATTTTATTACAGCAAGATAAGTTAGATACAAGGGCTTAAAAGGAGAGAAAATCGCTTAAAATTTCCCATGGAACGCCCGGATATGTTATGATAGAGAGAACGAAATAGGAGAGGTGAATGACACATGGTAGATCAATTAGAATTAGTGGTCATTACAGGAATGAGTGGCGCTGGAAAAACAGTCGCAATGCAAAGCTTCGAGGATATGGGCTATTTTTGCGTTGACAATATGCCACCAAGTTTATTACCAAAATTTTGGGAATTAGTAAAAGAATCTGGAAAAATTACAAAAATCGCATTAGTCATCGACTTACGTTCAAGAGCGTTCTTCGATGAAATTATGACATCGATTAGTGGGTTAGATAATACTTCATTTATTACTACGAAAATTTTATTTTTAGAAGCAAGTGATGATGCATTAGTTTCTCGTTATAAAGAAACTCGTCGTACTCACCCGTTAGCAGGGGACGGACGTGTATTTGACGGGATTGTAGCAGAACGTCGATTATTACAAGATATTAAAGTTCGTGCGCAAAAAGTCATTGATACAACAACTCTTTCTCCAAGAAAATTACGTGAGGAAATTATGCATACTTTCTCAAATGGAGATAGTGATATTTTTACAATTCAAGTGGTATCATTTGGATTTAAATATGGGATTCCAATTGATGCGGATATCGTAATGGATGTTCGTTTCTTACCAAATCCACATTACATTGACGAATTACGTCCATTAACAGGACAAGACCATGCTGTTTATGACTATGTGATGAGTCAACCTGAAACAAAAACTTTCTATCATAAATTTATGGAATTATTAGACTTTGTTATTCCTGGTTATAAAAAAGAAGGAAAATCAAGTGTCACAATTGCGATTGGATGTACAGGTGGTCAACACCGTTCTGTTGCATTAACAGAACGTACAGGAAGAGAATTAATGTCTGATTCATATCATGTAACGATTTCTCACCGAGATAAAGATAAACGTAAAGAAGGGAATGGTCGTTCGTGATTTTTGAAGTAGAGCCTCAAGAAAAGAAGCGAAAGAAAGGTCCTAAAATTACCGTCATTGGTGGAGGAACAGGATTACCTGTCTTATTAAGAAATTTAAGAAAACAAGATGCTGAAGTAACTGCGATTGTAACAGTTGCCGATGATGGAGGAAGTTCTGGTGTTATTCGAGACTATATTAACGTTGTACCTCCAGGAGATATTCGTAACTGCTTATGTGCATTATCTCCAATGAATTCCTTACAAAAAGATATTTTCCAATATCGTTTTAAGTCGGATGATCAATTTTTCGCAGGGCATGCGATTGGGAATTTAATTATTGCTGCTTTAACAGAAATGCATGGAAATAATATTTTTGATGCGATTCGTTTGCTTTCTAGAATGATGAGTATTGAAGATCATGTTTACCCTGCTGCAGAAGAACCATTATTGTTAAGAGCAGAATTTGAAGATGGAACGATTGTAGATGGAGAGTCTAAATTAGTGAAACATCGTAAAAAGATTAAGCATGTAAGTGTTCATACTTACGATGAAAATCGTAAACCAATCGCTTCTCGAGATGTTGTGGAAACAATTATGGAAGCGGATATGGTCGTTATTGGACCAGGAAGTTTATATACAAGTATTTTGCCAAACTTAATGATTGAAGATATTGGACGAGCTGTTTGCGAAACAAAAGCAGAAGTTGTGTATATTTGTAATATTATGACACAATTAGGAGAAACAGAACATTTTACAGATAGTGATCATGTTCGTGTATTGCATGAACATTTAGGGGAACATTTTATTGATACAGTATTAGTGAATACGGAGTCAGTTCCAGATGAATATTTAAATCAGCAAAAGCATGAAGAATATTTGTATCAAGTAAAATATGATTTCCAAGGATTACGTGACCAAGGTTGCCGAGTGATTTCGACAGATTTTCTTAAATTAAGAGAAAATGGCGTCTATCATGACGGGCAAAAAGTCATTGATGAATTATTTACTTTATTACGAAGTGTAAAACATGATTAATGAAAAAGAAGTGGGGAAGAGCAATTGTTCTTTCCCACTCCTATTGTATAGAGAAAGGGGGCTATTATGTCATTTGCATCTGAAACGAAAAAAGAATTAACGCAATTAGAAGTACATATTGAGCATGCAAAAGCGGAATTAGCAGCACTCATTCGTATGAATGGGTCTTTGAGTTTATTTAATCGTCAGTTTGTATTAAATATTCAAACAGAAAATGCTGCGATTGCGAGGCGTATTTTCGTATTATTAAAACAGCATTATCAAATTGAAAGTGAATTACTAGTTCGCCGTAAAATGAAATTGAAGAAAAATAATGTGTATATTGTACGTTTAAAACAAGGAACTAAAGAAATTTTAAGTGATTTAGGTATTATGGAAAACTTGGAATTAATTACACATATTCCACTTGAGATTCGTGATAATGAAGAAAAAATGCGTTCTTATTTAAGAGGAGCATTCTTAGCGGGGGGATCCGTTAATAATCCTGAAACGAGTCGCTATCATTTAGAAATTTATTCTAACTATGAAGAACATAATGAAGATATTTGTGATATGATGAATGCTTTTGGGCTCAATGCCAGAATGATTGAGAGAAGAAATGGATTTATTACTTATTTAAAAGAAGCAGAAAAAATTGCCGATTTTCTTGCACTCATTGGTGCAGCGAATGCGATGATGAAATTTGAGGATATTCGTATTGTACGAGATATGAGAAACTCGGTGAATCGTTTAGTGAACTGCGAAAATGCCAATATTAATAAAGTCGTTACAGCAGCTTCTCGTCAAATGGAAGATATTTTATTCATTGAGGAGAAAGTTGGGTTAGAGGCATTACCTGTAAAATTATTTGAATTAGCGCAAGTGAGAAAAGAAAATCCGGATATTAGTTTGAAGGATTTAGGGGAGATTATTCCTTCTGGTTCGATTTCGAAATCGGGGGTAAACCACCGCTTGAGAAAAATATCTGAATTTGCTGAAAATTTAAGAAAAAATATTTCGTAAAAAAATATTTTTTGAGATTTTTTTCGTACTTATAGAGTGAAGAACAATTTGTTCTTTAATCATTCAATGGAGGTACGGAAAAATGAATCATGTTTCATTAATTGGTCGTCTAATTAAGGACGTCGCTGTTCATCAATCTGAGAAGGGGAATTCTGTTTGTCGAAATACTTTGGCAGTGCAGAATATTTATAGGCAGAATGATGGGGATAAGCAGACGGATTTTATTCAGGTGATTGCTTTTGGGAAGATGGCGGATCGGATTCAACGTTTTGTGAAGAAGGGCGATCGTTTAGGGATTGAGGGTCGTATTCATTCGAGACATTATAAGAATCGTGATCAGCAGGATGTTTATGTGACGGAGGTGATTATTGAGGAATGTTATTTCTTAGAGCCTAAGTCGCAAGAAACTGAACCAGAAGAAAATGACGAGTTTGCTTCGATTTTCACGGT
>NZ_CAUUHX010000060.1:0-10144 GCF_963545075.1 uncultured Granulicatella sp. | reverse complement strand
GAGTATAAGCGAAGAGAATCATTTTTAATAACATACGAGGATGATGAGCAGGTCTCCCTATTTTTGATGTTGTATTAGGAAAGATAATAGAATCTGGAATAGAATCTACAAACTGATTAATGAGTTGAGCAATGTGGTTTTTAGGGACGGTTAATGTAAAATTTAGTTCTAAAGTATCTGTTGGTGTGGTATAATTTTTGTACATAGGAGTCACCCTTTCTTATTTTATTTCGTTCAAACTTATTATAACAGAGGTAGACTCCTATGTTTAATTTATAAGACTAAAAAGCACTATAAAATCCTGTTTCAGAATTTTATAGTGCTTTCTTCTATTTTTGAGACTTTTTGCCCAGTCTCGTTTCATCAAGAACTAGTTTAGTAAGAAAAAATGTCACATCTATCTAAACTAACCTTTAAAATCTCCTTGTCTTGTTTCAATAATTTTCATTGCTGCACGGATGACATGATATTCATCAATTAATTTTCCAATTAACTCATAATTCCTCTCAGTTAATCTACCTGATAATATTTTATGAGAAAATTGATGAAAGTTATCTAGATGTTCTTCAATACTCATTAGCATCTCCTTAGCATCTTTATGACGATACTTTTTAGCAATGTGTGCTACTTCTTCAGAAAATAATGCCAAATTATTTTCATGAATGGTAGTATTTTTTCCTTCTGGTACTAAATCATTCGCTTCGTAGCAAGTTAAGAATTTTTGTTCAATTGTATTACAAACAAAAACAACTCCTATTTGCGAAACATATTTTTTCTCTTCCGGACGCTGTTCTTCATTTTTATTATACTCTACTAAACTTCCAAGTTGTCTACTTACCCATTTTGGAAGTTGCTCAATACTGACTTCAAAACGTTCCTGTGCTCTTTGAGCAAAATGATCCGTCCATGTATAATTTGGTCCAAATGAAAGCCCCATAACATTACTCCTTTACATTCATAAATTTCATGTCACGAGAATTTTATTCCCTTACAATATCTCTCCTAACCCTTATTACATCCCCTATATTATACTATTCAACAAACTTTCCTCCTCCCATCAATTGTTTTGATTAGAAAAAATTCAATTGTGAATAAATTCTCAATTAAATTTTATCAATACTCTTGCTGATTTTCAATAGAGAAATCAAAACAAAAACTCTCACTTGCCAGGTAAACAAGTGAGAGATAGGATGGCTTTATTAAATGATTTGAAGATTCAAACCATTACATTTCATCTGGAGATTCTACTCCTAAAATTGCAAGACCTTGTTTTAAGATTACAGCTGTTGCTTCCACTAATGCTAAACGAGCATTTAGTCCTTCATCTTCTTGTAAGATACGGCTGTTTGCATAATATTTATTGAAGGCTTGCGCTAGAGAAACTACATATTTAGAAATAACAGAAGGTTCATATTTGCTTTCTGCATATTTCACAATATTTGGATAATTTTCAATTTGTTTTAATACTTCCCATGCATACTCATCTTCTAATTCTAATGCTTGAGATAAATCAACTGAAACTCCTGCTTTTCTTAAAATACTCATCGCACGTGCACGAGTATATTGAACATAAGGTCCAGTTTCTCCTTCAAATTGAACAACTTCTTCTAAGTTAAAGTCGAAACTATTTGTACGATCGTTTTTCAAATCGTGGAAGATTACTGCACCTACCCCAACTTGTTTTGCAACTTCTTCTTTGTTAGGTAAGTTTGGATTTTTAGCTTCAATTTGTTTTAAAGCTAATTCTACAGCTTCGCTTAATACTTCTTCTAATAAGACAATTTTACCTTTACGTGTTGATAATTTTTTACCACCTAAAGTAATTAAACCGAAACCAATATGAATCATATTTTCTTGCCAATCACGACCCATTTCATTTAAAACAGCTTTTAATTGTTTGAAGTGGTGTGCTTGTTCATTCCCTACAACATAAATGTTTTTAGCGAAATCATAAGTTTCTTTACGGTAATGTGCTGCTGCTAGGTCACGAGTCATATATAATGTTGCACCATCTGATTTTTTGATTAATGCAGGTGGTAAATCATATTTATCTAAGTGAACAACAGTTGCCCCACGGTCGATTGTAGTAATTCCATTTTTTTCTAAATATTCTACAATTGGATCCATTTTATCATTATAGAAAGCTTCACCATTATAAGAATCAAATGTAATTCCTAATACATCGTAAATACGGTTGAATTCTTTTAATGATTCAGATTTGAACCAATTCCATAGTTCTTCTGCTTCAGCATCGCCATCTTCTAATTTTTTGAACCATGCACGTCCTTCATCTTCTAAGGCACTATCGTTTTCTGCTTCATCATGGAATTTAACGTATAAACGTAATAATTCTGCGATTGGTTCTTTTTCAACGGCTTCTTTTGTTCCCCATTTCTTATAAGCAACGATTAATTTACCGAATTGTGTTCCCCAGTCTCCTAAGTGATTCACTTTAATTGGGTTATAACCAACTTTTTTCTCTAAATTAACGATGGCATTCCCAATAACTGTTGAACGTAAGTGACCCATTGACATAGGTTTTGCAATATTTGGACTAGACATGTCAACTACAACATTGCGTCCTTGACCAAAGTCAAAGTTACCATAGTCTTCTCTTTGTTCTAAAACAGTGTGTAATGTTTCATCTGCAAATTTACCTTTTGAAAGGAAGAAGTTTGCGTAAGGTCCCATTGCTACTGCTTGACTAATATGTTCATCTGCAACTGCTTCAACGATTTCTTGAGCAATTGCTTGAGGTGCTTTACGTAATACTTTTGCTAATGAGAATGCTGGGAAAGCTAAGTCTCCTTGTTCTGCATATTTTGGAACTTCAATCATTTTATAAATTTCTTCAAACGATAAATGTTCGCTAATTGTTTTATGAATTTGTTCTGCGACTATTTTTTTGTAATCCATTTTGACACTCCTTCTTTTTGTATGAATGATAAATAAAAAAGCCCCTAATCAAGCAACCTTAACTAGAGACGAGATAACCCGTGGTACCACTCTTATTGTTTAAAATCTTAAACCACTTTAAACTTTTTTAACGGTAAGCGACCGGATTACCCTACTACCTTCGAATAATCATTTCCAAAGTGCGGTTCATTTACTTCATCACGACTGGCTTCCACCACCCCAGCTCGCTAAAACAGATGTCCGTAAACTACTCTCTTCTTCATAAATGTTTATTGTTTATAGGACGATTATAACAAGCGACAGAAAATTTGTCTAGTAATTTTATAATAAACTTTATAAAGCAAATAAAAGAAAAAGACCTTGCTTAGTAATATAAAGCATGAACCAAAAGGTTTGCTACCATCCTAAAACTACTATCACGCAAAGTCTAAATCATAAACGTCCCCTCATAAATAACCGTCCAAAAAGAAAAGACTTTGCATAGTAATATTAGTGATATAATCAGTAATTGCTGATTATATCACAGGAAAAATTGAGACCCTAGGCTCAATTTTTAGGCATGAAACAGCAAAGCTGTTTGCTGCTGTCCCCTATTACTATAAAGCAAAGTCTAACTCATAAACGCACTCTCATAAATAACCATTCAATAAGAAAAGACTTTGCATAGTAGCACGAACAATGAGACAGCCATAGCTGGCTGCTTGCGTCCTAATGCAACTATCACGCAAAGTCAATCTCATAAACGTACCCTCATAAATATCGTTCCAAAAAGAAAAGACTTTGCATAGTAATATTAGTGATATAATCAGCGGTTGCTGATTATATCACAGGGAAAATTGAGACCTTAGGCTCAATTTTTAGGCATGAAACCAAAGGTTTGCTGCCGTCCTTTATTACTATCACGCAAAGTCTATTACGAACATTTTAGTTGCGGAAAATCTTAGCCTCCAAGAACAAGTCATTATACAATCCTAATAACTCAGAACCTAAATTCTCATAAACTTCCATATTTTCCATCTGCTCATCCGAAGGATAAAAAGTCTCATTACTCGTTACCTCTTCCGGCAATAAATCTAACGCATCCTTATTTGGAGTTGAGTACCCAACATATTCCGCATTTTTAGCAGCCACATCCGGTCTCAATAAAAACGAAATAAAACGATACGCACCATCATAATTTTTAGCAGTTTTCGGAATCACAATATTATCAAACCATAAGTTCGTTCCTTCTTCCGGTAAAACATACGCTAAATCTTCATTTTTCTCCATCATTTTCGCAGCTTCTCCAGAGAACGATACTCCAATCGAAGCTTCCTCTTGCGCCATATACGTTTTCATCTCATCCGCAATAATTGCTTTCGCATTTGGCATTAAAGTTTTCAAGAATTTACCCGCTTCTTTTACAACTTCAGGATCCTTTTCATTCAAAGAATACCCTTGCGTTTGAAGCGCAATTCCCATCATTTCTCTAGCACCATCAATAAATAAAATAGAATCTTTGTAGTCCTCTTTCCATAAATCAGACCATTTCGTAATTTCGCCTTCAGCAATATTTTTAGTGTTGTAAATAATGCCTAAAGTTCCCCAGAAGTAAGGAATACTGTAACGGTTGTTTGGATCAAAACTTTTATTTAAGAATTTCTCATCTAAATGTTCCATTCCTTCAATTTTAGAATAATCTAATGGCACTAATAAATCTTCTTTTAACATTTTATGAATCGCATATTCACTTGGAATTGCTACATCATAATTCGTTCCACCTTGTTTGATTTTTGTATACATTGCTTCATTTGAATCAAATGTTTCATAGATTACTTTATAACCTGTCTCTTCTTCAAACTGAGTAAGCAAACTAGGGTCAATATAATCCCCCCAATTATACACAATAATAGTATCTGGGCTACCAGCAATGGCTGTTTCAAAATTTTTTCTAAATAGAAATAATCCTAAACTTGCGACTAAAACTGCACCAATAAACATTATTAATCGCTTCATCGTACTACCCCCTTCGCTAAATCATTTTCAACATTTTTCTGATTTAATCGTTTTGCTTGGTATTGTTGAATGAAATAATATCCAATGACTAAAATTAATGAGAATAAGAACATTAATGTACTTAAAGCATTAATTTGTAAACTGATTCCTTGACGAGCTCTTGAGTAAATTTCAACCGCAATCGTTGAGAAACCATTTCCTGTTACGAAGAAAGTGACCGCAAAATCATCTAAAGAATACGTAAATGCCATAAAGAATCCACTTAAAATTCCAGGTGTAATCGATGGCAAAATAATACGTGTTAACACTTGAGAACTTGTTGCCCCTAAATCTCGTGCTGCTGTAATCATCGAACGATTCATTTCTGTTAATTTTGGTAAAACCATTAATACGACAATCGGAATATTAAAAGCAATATGAGAAAGTAGTACTGACCAAAATCCTAATTTAAATCCAATAAATGTAAATAAAATTAATAAACTTGCCCCAATAATAACGTCTGGTGAAACTAATAAAATATTATTCATTCCAAGAACAAATTGTTTTCTTTTATTCGAATGAATAAAGTCAATCATAATCGCACCAAGTGTACCAATAATCGTTGCACATAACGCTGATAATAACGCTAAAATTAAAGTATCAATCACAATTCCAATTAATCTTGTATCTCCAAGAACTGCTTGATAATGTTCTAAAGTAAAAGATTGGAAATCATTCATTCCTCCACCACTGTTGAATGAATAATAAATCAAATAGAAAATTGGAGCATATAGTACGGCAAATACAAATACTAAATAAGCATTTGATAACCAATGATTTTTCTCTAATTTCATTATGCTTCTCCTCCTTTTCTACGATCACGTGTTGCAAACATTAAGACAATCATCGCCACAATTAAGACAACTCCAATGGTTGAACCCATTCCCCAGTTTTGTGTTACTAAGAAATGTTGCTCTACGGCAGTCCCTAATGTAATCACACGATTTCCTCCAATTAAACGAGTTAACATGAATAGTGATAGTGATGGAATAAATACTGCTTGAACACCACTTCTTACACCACTCATCGTTAATGGAATCACGACATTTTTTAAAGTTTGCCAAGGAGTAGCACCAAGGTCACGGCTTGCTGCAATTAATGAACTTGGTAATTCTTGTACTGCATTAAAAATCGGTAAAATCATAAATGGTAATTCAATATAAGCAGCAACTGTTAAGAAGCTAAAATCAGTAAATAAAAATTCTTTTGGAGCAATTCCAAATAATGATAAGAATTGATTTACTGTACCTGTTTGGCTAAAAATACCAATAAACGCATAAGCTTTTAATAATAAATTCACCCAAGTTGGTAAGATGATTAATAATAACCATAAATTTTTATGTTTTGTTTTACTTAAAAAGTAAGCTGTTGGATAACTTACAACTAAAGTCACTAATGTAACTAAAAAGGCATACCATACTGAGTTAAATGTCATTTCTAAATAATTACCAGAAGTAAAATAATTCGTATAATTTCCAAGTGTTAATTGATTATTAATATTGAAAAATGATTTATAAAAAATCATCGCCAATGGAGTCACTACAAACAATGCCAACCATAAAAGATATGGAATAGAAAAGAACATACGAGAATTTTTAGTCATTGCTATCGTCCTCCACTTCCTCGTAGCTTTCTAGACGGGCATCAAATTCTTCTTCACTTTCTCCAAAACGCATTACGTGAATATCTTGTGGTTCGAAATATAAACCAACTTTAGAGCCAACTTCTGCTTTCTTCGTTGAGTGAATCATCCACTCATTTTTATTTTCGTCATAACAAATAATTTCATAGTGAACGCCACGGAATAATTGAGTATCCACTTCAACCACTAATTTTCCTTTATCTACACTTGTAAGAGATAAATCTTCTGGACGAATAACGATTTCAACTTTTTCATTTGGACGCATACCAGCATCGGCACATTCAAATTCTTTTCCAACAAATTCTACTAAGTAATCTTCTTTCATCACACCGGCAACAATATTACTTTCACCAATAAAGTCCGCAACGAAACGGTTAATTGGTTCATCATAAATATCAACAGGAGTACCAGATTGAATAATCTCTCCACCATTTAATACGAAGATTTCATCACTCATTGCTAACGCTTCTTCTTGGTCATGAGTTACGAAAATAAATGTAATGCCTAAACGTTGTTGTAATTCACGCAATTCATACTGCATATCTGTTCTTAATTTTAAGTCTAGCGCAGATAATGGTTCATCTAATAATAGAACTTCTGGTTCATTCACTAAGGCACGAGCAATCGCTACACGTTGTTGTTGTCCTCCAGACATTTGGACAATTTCACGTTTTTCATAGCCTGATAATTGAACTAATTTTAAGGCTTCAGAAACTTTTTGTTTAATTACATCTTCCGGTAATTTTTTCAAACGTAACCCGAATGCGATATTTTCAAACACATTCATATGAGGAAATAATGCGTAGTCTTGAAATACAGTATTTACTTTACGTTTATTTGGCGGTAAATCAGTCACATCTTCTCCATTTAACGTAACAGTTCCTGTTGATGCATCTGTAAATCCAGCAATAATACGAAGAATTGTAGTTTTACCACATCCTGAAGGTCCTAATAATGTATAGAATTTTCCTTTTTCAATTTCAAAGTTAATATTTTTTAATACTTGAGTATCATCATAAGATTTTGTAACATTTTCAAATGTAATAATTGCATTGTTGGACATGTTTCGTACCAATCCTTCCTTTTTATAAATAAGAATTTGTTGCGACAATTAACACCTTACTTATTTCATTGCCAGCATTTTTAATTTGATGTTTAGCAGAAGCTTCAAAATAAAAAGATTCTCCTTTTGAGACAACTTCTATTTGTTTTCCTACTTTTACTTGTACTTTACCTTCTAGAACATATCCAAAAGTTTCGGATAATGATGGTTGGAACACTTTGTATTCCCCTTGAGGTTTAAACTCTAATATTACAGGTTCCATTTCATGTTCATTCGAATCTGGATTTAACCAAGTCACTATCGTTTTATGCTTTGGATCCTCCATCACGGTCATATCTTCAGGCCCATAAACGGTTAAAGCTTCTTCTGGTCCATCTTCAAAGAAATCCTTTGGTGCACATCCTAATACTTCTAAAATATCAAAAAATGTGTCCATCGATGGCGAACTAAGATCATTTTCTAATTGGGAAATATATCCTTTAGATAAATCCGTCCTCTCGGCTAATTCTTCTTGGGTTAGTCCTTTTTGAACCCGTAGAGCTTTCAAATGACTCCCTATTTCCATCTTATCCCTCCATTCTTTAAACTAAAAGTTTAATAACACTATGACTCATTATACTCTAAGTTTAGTAATAGTCAACAAATAAATCTCAAAAAATAAAAAAAGAACTCTATACAATGTATAGAGTTCATACGAAATATATAAAAATAACATTGATAGAATAATTTGCGGATGCAAATCATTCTATTGGAAAATTCGAGACCAAGGCTCGATTTTTAGGCATGAAACCACAGGATTGCTACCGTCCATTGCTACAATATAAGAAGTCAGACTTATTAACGTACTCTCATTACTTCCGTCCAAAAAGAAATGACCTTTTCATAGTAGCACTATTAATATAAGCCAAGTATGGCTTATATTAAAGGGAAATTTGAGACCTTAGGCTCGAATTTTAGCCATGAAACCGCAGGTTTGCTAGCGTCCCATGCCACTATTAAAAAGTCAATATTATTAACGTACTTTCATATTAGTTCCGTTCAAATAGAAACGACTTCTTACAGCGTAACTATGAGATTCGCATTTGCGAAGCTGTTAGCGGCCATTATGCTACATTCAGAGAAGTCAATTATTATTAATGTACCCTAATTACTTCCATCCAAATAGAAACGACTTCTTACAGTAGTATTAGTAATATAAGCCACTTTGGCTTATATTACTGGAAAAATCGAGACCAAGGCTCGATTTTTAGGCATGAAACCGAAGGTTTGCTGCCGTCCATTGCTACAATATAAGAAGTCAATTTCTATACTATTATTTTAAAAGAGCCTTCGCCATTGCTAAGCATCCGATTGTTGCTGCATTATTCCCTAAAGCCGGAGTTTGTATATACTCATCCACAGAAGGATATCCAACATAACCATTCATTAATTTTTCGAATTCTTGTTTCACTTTTTTCAATAAATGAGTTTGTTGCATAACTCCTCCACCTAAAACAATCACTTCAGGCGCTAAAATTAATGTTGTATTATAAATACATTGAGCAGCATAGTAAGCTTCAATATCCCAAATCGGATCAGTAGGCTCTAATTCAAATGCAGGACGACCAGCTTTTTCTTGTAAAGCAGGTCCAGCTGCTAAACCTTCTAAACAGTCAGAATGGAAAGGACAAACACATTTAGCATTATCTTCTGGATGACGTTTAACAATCATATGGCCCATTTCTGGGAAGTTCATCCCACCTACAAATTCACCACGTTGAATTGCACCACCACCAACACCGGTTCCAAATGTATAATACACTAAACTTTCTAAATCTTTGCCATGACCAAAATAGTATTCACCATAAGCTGCTGCATTCACATCTGTAGTCCAATTAATTGGAACATTTAAATGACGTTTTAATTCACCAATGAAATCATAATTTTGCCATGCTAATTTTGGAGTAGAAGTAATATATCCAAATGTAGCAGATTTTTTATTACTATCGATTGGACCAAATGCACCTACACCAACAGCTTCTAATTCTTGCTCATATTTTTTAAAAAATTCAAAAACTTTCGGTAAAGTTTCTTCTGGAGTTGTTGTTGGAATTGAAATTCTTTCTAAAACTTCCATATCATGATTTCCAATCGCACAAACAAACTTTGTACCACCAGCTTCGATACTACCTAATACCATATAAAATTCCTCCAATATATTGATAATTGTATTATATACAAAAAAAGACAAGTAAGCTAGCACTTACTTGCCAATGAATCGGGAATACAGGATTCGAACCTACGACCCCTTGGTCCCAAACCAAGTGCTCTACCAAGCTGAGCTAATTCCCGATAATGCACCCAACAGGAGTCGAACCTGTAACCGCTTGATTCGTAGTCAAGTACTCTATCCAATTGAGCTATGGGTGCTAGTTATTCACTTGTATATAGAAAAAATGCACCCAACAGGAGTCGAACCTGTAACCGCTTGATTCGTAGTCAAGTACTCT
>NZ_CAUUHX010000059.1:0-10172 GCF_963545075.1 uncultured Granulicatella sp. | reverse complement strand
TTATTTCGATTTATGAAGAATCCCTTGGATGAAAAATCATCCAGGGGATTTTTTGCGTTTTAAAAGTTAAGGGAAATGGAAAAATAGCATAAAAAATGTTATAATAGTAAGAAAGGAGAACGGCTACATGACTGAAAAAATTACGGTGATAGTACCAGTTTATAATGTTGAAAATTATTTACGCCAATGTTTAGATAGTATTATGAGTCAGACTTATCAAAATTTTTAGTGCTTACTAATAAATGAGGGTTCGCCAGATCATTCTGCTGATATTTGTAGAGAGTATGTTGAGAAGGATTCTCGTTTTCGTTATTTTGAAAAGGAAAATGGTGGAGTTTCTTCAGCACGTAATCTAGGTATAGAACGTTCAAAAGGGCAATATATCACCTTTATTGATTCAGATGATTGGGTAGATTCGGATTATTTAAAAGTTTTATATACGACTCTTTTAGAAGAAGGAGCAGATATAACTGTTTCGACATATAAACAATTTAATATAAAAGATAATTGTTTCTACCTTCATGTTTTTCAAAGAGGATATGATAAAAAGACATTTACAGGTCAAGAATTGATTGATAATTTGCAGTTGTTGTCTTCTTTTGACCATTCTTACGTTTATCCTAGTAGTAAACTGGTTAGAAGAATACACCTGAAGACAATTCGTTTCAACGAAAAAACCACCTTAGGCGAAGATATGGAATTTTGGTATAAACTATATCTAATTTCTGATAAAATTGTATATGTAAACAAAGATACTTACATTTATCGAACTAGTAGTGATGAATACAAACACTTTGAATTAGAAAAATTAGGAGTGATATTCAACAACGATTGAATTTTATTGCATTTCTAACCGCTAGAAAGTTAGAAGTTAGTTCGTATGTAGATGACTGTGTACTGTATTTACACGATTTAGTAGATAAGATGAAATTAGAGGGATTGGAATTTACTCAAACTGCAAGATGGTTGCAAGAGGTACTATTTCTACTAGAAGGATAATATCTTAGTCTGTAGGTAAAGAAAAAGTCTTTGTAGATGATGAGAGGATTGTTTAAAATCAAGAACTAGGAAAAAAGGATATGATAGAAAGTGGAGAGAAATGAAGCTACATATTACCAATCTATATGGAATGGCAAGAGAAAGTACAGCAACGATTGCGCAAAATGCTATTCAAAAAATTGCTACTCAACTTGGGTTTAAAGAGTTAGGGATTTATTTTTATCATGCTACTTCTGAAACAGTTGAAGAAAGAAGTAGAAGACTGGATGGGATTCTAGCCAGTGTTTCAATGGGAGATGTAGTCATTTTTCAAACACCTACTTGGAATGGTCTGGAGTTTGAAAGAGAATTTTTAAGCAAGTTGAAACTTCTCAATGTGAAAATCATAGTATTTGTCCATGATGTGATTCCTCTAATGTTTAAAGCAAATGAATTTCTGATGCAGGATTATATCAATCTGTACAACATGGCAGATAGTATCATCTTACCATCAGAAGCTATGAAAGAGAAACTGCTTCAAAATGGCCTGAATGTTAAAAAAATTATTTTTCAAAGAATGTGGGATCATCCTCATGATTTGGACCTACATGAACCTATATTTAAAAAAGAAATCTATTTTGCAGGAAATTTAAGTCGTTTCCCGGAATTAAAAACTTGGGAGGGGACAGTTCCGCTAACTGTATTTTCAAATGAAGAACAATTTTCTTCATCGTATCAAGTTCATATTACAGGTTGGAAGACTGATGAGGAAATGCTCTTAGAATTATCAAAAGGTGGATTTGGACTGGTTTGGACTACACATCAAAATGAGGAACAAAATATAGATTATTACAGTATGAATGTTTCTTATAAATTGAGTACTTATTTAGCGGCAGGTATCCCTGTCATTATTCCTGCTACCTTGTCTAATTCTGATTTTATAGTAGAGCAAGGATTGGGATTTGTAGTTGATAACTTAGAGGAAGCGAACCTTTTGGTGGAACAATTATCAGAGGAAACCTATCTTCAAATGTGTAGTAGAGTGCGTTATTTTTCCTTTTTACTAAGTCAAGGTTTTTATGCAAAACAATTTTTATTGCAAGCAGTTTTTGAATTAGGGATTAGTAACAATCAACAATCACGAGGTATTCGATTATTGACAGTTACAAATAGTCAGAATTTGGAACAAATTGAATACCTAGTAGAACAGCTTCCTGAGTGTGATTTTAACATTGCTGCTAGAACTCTTATGGGACCACAATTGACCAACTTGGCTGAGAAAGAAAATGTCTATCTATATCCGGTCTCAGATTCAGAAAAGATTGAAGAACTATTAGACAAGACGGATCTATATTTGGATATTAACTATGGTGGGGAAGTAGATGGCGTATTTAATGGTTTAGTAGAAAAAAATATTCCTAGTTTTGCCTTTTATAAAACACAAAATGGGGAAAAAGGCCAGTATCTCTTTTCTATCAAAAACGTTGATACTATGGTAGTTGCAATTAGGAACTATGCTGAAACAAAACAATTGCCCAATAAACCATTTGATTTTGAAGTGCAGACCATAGATGAAACGCTGGATTATATTCTGGAGCATCAATCTTCAATAGCTCGTTTTGGTGATGGCGAGGCTGCAATCATGCTAGGACAATCTATTAATTATCAGAAATATGACTCTGATCTTGCAGAAGAATTGAAATTTATTTTTAGTCAAGAGAGCAGTCCTACATTAGTTATTGGTTTACAAGAAGGTTTAAAAAACCGTTTCTCTTTTGTTCCAGATGCTCTAGCTTTTTGGAGACAATATTTAGAGGATTATGAGGAATTTTATCTAGATTATTGTAAAAATGCTTGGTATGGCTCAACTTTTATTTCTCGTCCTTATATTGATTTTCTAGACAAATCAAAATCAAAATCTCAGTTTGAAAAATTGAAAAAGCTATGGGAAGGAAAAGATATTCTTATCGTAGAAGGCTATGCTTCTAGATCTGGGGTAGGAAATGATTTATTTGATGGAGCTAAGAGCATTAAGCGAATTATTTGCCCGTCTCGACATGCCTATGATAAGAAAAATGAGATAATGGAAGCAATAATGAACCATGCTGATGGACGTTTAGTTTTGTTAATGCTAGGTCCTACAGCTAAGGTTTTAGCCTATCAACTTGCAAATAAGGGTATGCAGGCAATTGATATCGGACATGTCGATTCTGAGTATGAGTGGATGCAGATGGGGGCTGAAAATAAGGTTTTATTACATAAAAAGCATACTGCAGAGTTTAATCTAGATACAGAAATAGAATTAGCAGATGATGAAGCATATTTGAGTCAGGTTGTTGTAGACTTGAGTGCGGAATAGTATTAATCATGGGATTTCGGAGGAGAAATGACATCAGATAGACTTGCAATCGTTTTGATTGCTGATCAAGCTTATACAGAACAATTAACTGTGACCATGAAATCTATCATGTATCACAATAAATCAGTTGATTTCTATATCATCAATCAAGGTATTATGCCAGATTGGTTTAGAAAAATGAGACGTATAGTGAGAAATTTGGGAGGGGAACTTTACAATATTCCCTTTGATATGGGATTGATTTCAGATGAGTGGAGAACGCAAAATCATATTAGTCCGATTGCCTATGCTAAGTATTTTATTCCTCGCCTTATTGATAGGGAGAGAGTACTTTATCTAGATACAGATGTTATTGTTAATGGCAGCTTAACCTCTTTTTTCTTAACAGATTTAAAAGGCTTTCCAGTAGCTGCTGTACGTGATGTGGATGGTAGTTTTAATACTGGTGTTATGCTCATTGATAATCTACAATGGAAGGAATTGTCAGTTTCAGATAAATGCTTAGAATTATCTGAAGGCGAGAAAAACGAACATTGGGAATTGGAACATTTTAATGGAGATCAGACAATATTGAACTCTGTTTTTCAGGATAATTGGTTGGAGTTGGATAAGCGATTCAATGTTCAGGTTGGTCATGATATCGTAGCATTTTATAGTAACTGGCAAGAGCATTTTTGTATGAAGGATAGTCCCCTTATTATTCATTATACAACCTATAGAAAACCATGGAATAGTCTGACTTCCTACAGATATAGAGAAAAATGGTGGGATTTCTATAATTTAGAGTTTTCTCAGATTTTAGCTCATCACCTAGATGAATTTTCTTTAATAAAAGGTGAAAGACAGGGACTGGAGTTTATGACGCTTACCAATTCGGAAGAAATAGAAGGAATTGAATATTTAGCAAATATCTTTCCAGAGCATAAATTTCATATAGCTGCATATACTGAAATTGGTGAGAAATTAAGAAGATTATCTATAATAGACAATATTTATTTACACCCACAATCTACTACAGAAAAATTAAAATATATTTGTGGAAAATCAGACGCATATTTAAATATAAATTATGGTGATACAGACGAATCTATCTTACATTGTATGGTAGATATGAATAAACCGATTTTTAGTTTTTATGCTACTCATAAAAGTAATGTGCCTCAATATCTTTTTCTAAGACAGGAGTTAGAAAAAATGGAGGAGGCGATCCGTTTATTCTCTGAAATTGGAGCTGATAGATTTCGTCAAGCATTTAAACAAGAAGAATTATTTGATATTTCAGTCATGTCCATAGATGAAACCTTGGATCAACTATTGAAAACGGAACAATCACTTATTCGTTTTGGAGATGGAGAGATTCATATTATGAATGGTTATGATATTCCATTTCAAAGATACGATGAAGTCTTGGCACAAGAGATGAGAAATATTTTAATGCTCGATGATAGAGAAAATATTATGATTTGTATGCCAGAAGTTTTTGAAGTCTTCCAAGGTAATTTTACACAAGACGCTAATTCCGAAAGTTTTTGGAAAAGAGAGCTGGACCGATTTTCAGATTTTTTCAAGGAATATTGCAATTCAAAGAGATATGGGTCAGCCTTTATTTCAAGGCCTTATATTTATAATAAGGATAAGAGTTGCGCTCAAAGTCAATTTGAAAAAATAAAACAGTTGTTCGAAGGGGAAGAATTATTAATCGTTGAAGGAGCAACTTCACGTTCAGGTGTTGGGAATGACTTATTTGACGGTGCAAAATCAATTAAGCGTATTATATGTCCTTCCCATAATGCTTTTGATAAAATTCAGGAAATTAAAGAAGAAATCTTAGAACATTCAGAGGGACGACTTATTTTGTTAATGTTGGGACCAACTGCAAAGGTTTTAGCTTATCAATTATCTCAATTAGGGCATCGTGCTTTGGATTTTGGACATATTGATTCAGAGTATGAATGGATGAAAATGGGAGCAGAGACAAAGGTACAACTAAAACACAAGCATACAGCAGAATTTAATTTTGACCAAGGAATTGAATTTATAGAGGATGAAGACTATAATAGTCAAATTGTTGCAGATTTGTCTAAGTAGAGAGGTGTAAATACATGGATTTTCCATTAATATCGATTATTATTCCAGTATATAATGTAGAGGAATACATTGAACATTGTATTAATAATATCTTGATACAGACTTATACGAATATAGAGGTTATCATTGTCAACGATGGTAGCCTTGATGATAGTATAACTATTGCAAAGAAATTGACAGAAGATGACTCTCGTTTTATCTATATTGATAAGGAAAACGGTGGACAGTCGGATGCACGTAATGTAGGTTTGGATTGTGCTAGTGGAGATTATATCTTTTTTTGTGATCCAGACGATTTTATGTTCGAAAAAAGTATCGAAAACTTGTACTATGCTAGTGCTTTGACGAATGCTGATATGGTAGTAGGATCATTTTGCCATTTTAAAGAAGGAATGTTTTATTTGTATAATCCAGATAAAGATGGGGAAATGTTATCTTGTATATCAGCAAAAGAGGCTATTGAAGGTATGGATAGTATGGAAGATTACCCATTCCTTCGCTATTCGGCTGTATGGGGTAAGTTATTTAAAAAGAATTTGTTTGAGACCATTCGTTTTCCTAAAGGAAAATATGCAGAAGATCAATTTATCATGTGGAAATTATATCTTGCAAGTAAAGTGATTGTTCGTTATCAGTCAGATGTCTATGCTTATAGGGTGAATTACAAGGGATTGACGCAAAATTATAGTCTATCTCACTTGGATTTTATTGAAGCGATTGAAGAACGTATTCATACCTTAATTGAGATGCCAGAATTAGATTATCCTATGGAATTGGCATTTAATCAGTATAAATTTGCTCTAAGGAGAAATTTATCCATGTTAGAGGGAACTGAATTTGTCCAGGAGGAAGGAACAGTGCGTGAAAAGTTGGAGCATGCTGAGAATGGGAATTACCTGTTTTTGAAAGATAAAAGAGAGTGAAATATGGAAAATCAATTAATTAGTGTTATTGTACCAATATATAATGTTGAAAACTATCTTCGACAATGTTTAGATAGCATTCTAGAGCAGACATTTCATAATTTAGAGATTATTCTTGTGAATGACGGTTCTACTGATGGTTCGGGCCAGATTTGTCAAGAGTATTTAAAGAAAGATTCTCGTATTACATACTTCGAAAAGGAGAATGGAGGATTATCTGATGCTCGTAATTACGGCATAGAAAGGGCTCAGGGAGAATATTTAACTTTTATTGATTCGGATGATTGGGTGACTAATACTTATATTGAAGAACTATATATTAAACTTCAGCATTATAATGCGGATATTTCTATAAGTAACTATTTTTATTTTCAGGAAAGCAATGCAACATTTTATAAACATGTTTTTGAACATTGGGAAAAGGAATATGATAGTAAGTATCTATTAGAACATTATTTTGATATTCAATGCGGAGATTTTTTCTTATCCACAGCTTGGGGGAAATTGTATAAAAAATATTTATTTGAGTACTTACGTTTCGCAAAAGGGATGACATCAGAGGATGCAGCTTTGACTTACAAAGTTTATGATCTTGCAGACAAGATTGTATACTTTCATAAAGATAGTTACTGTTATAGACAACGTGAAGGCAGCATTTCAAATTGTCCAACAATTAATAGTATTGAGGATTCGATTAGATTGAGTTTAGAAAGAATTACGTTGCTATCGTTAAAAGGATATGATACTTCTAGCTATTTAAAACATTTTCAAGAATTATTGGAATTGAATGAGTATAATATGCGATTTGTTTGGAATATGGAAGATACAGAAACATATAGACGAATTAAAGAAAACTTGACAATGATTTCTTCGAAGAAAAAATAGAAAACGAAAGGATATAGGATGAGTGCAATTCCAATAAGTATTATAGTATCAGTGTATAATGTAGAACCATATCTTCGCCAATGTTTGGGCAGTATTTTGGTATAGAACTTGATGTCATAAATAGGTTAGATATATTTAAAATGCGGATGATTTTCTCTTTGAAGACTATCTTGAAAAACTTTATATAGCTACTACGTTAAGTGATGCAGATATTATAATAGGAGGCTATAGTCGTTTTGATGGTTCTGATTTTTATTTCTATAAAGACCACTTTAAAAGAGATTCCTTGATATCATTTACAAGTGCTCAGGCTATTCAATTTTTAGATTCTATGCTTGATATTCAGTTTTTTAATTTTTCAACAGCTTGTGATAAATTATGTAAGCGAACACTATTTAAGGAGTTAACCTTTCCTTTGGGGCGATATGCAGAAAATCAGTTTATCATGTGGAAATTATATTTGAATGCGGAAAGCATATATACCTTTAACGGAGATTCATATGTTTACCGTTCTAATAATGAAGGTTTGTTAAGTGGATTTTCTGTAGATCATCTTGACTATATTGATGCTTTAGAAGAACGAATAAAATCAACCAAAGATTTAGAAGGGATTGATATCAGTCTTTCTTTCAATATGTATCGCAATGTATTGAAGAGAATATTGGAGCATTTGGCTGAACAAGGACAATATCCATTTTTGACAAATGAAGTAAGAGAGATTGAAGTAGAAAATGGTGGAGAACTAGTTAGTATTATAGTTCCTGTTTATAATGTCGAAAAGTATCTTCGAATGTGTTTGGATAGTATTGAACATCAAATCTATTCAAGTATAGAAGTTTTACTGATAAATGATGGCTCACCAGATTCATCTGGAGAGATTTGTCAAGAATATGTTGCTAGAGATAGTAGATTCCGATATTTTGAAAAGGGAAATGGAGGACTATCTGATGCACGAAATTATGGTATTGAAAGATCAAATAGTATGTATCTAACCTTTGTTGATTCGGATGATTGGTTGAGTTTACCTTATGTGGAAGATTTATATCAAGCAGCTATTCGAAATGATGCAGATACTGTTGTTTCACACTACACAATCTATAATGAGAGTGATAGAAATTATTATGTTCATATTTGGGACGATTACTATGAGAAAACGTGTACTGGAGAAGAACTGGTATTGGAACTTCCATTGTTGGAATTAAATGGATATGTATATATAACTAGTTGGGGAATTTTGTTTAAGAAGGAATTGTTTAATAATATTAGATTTCCTAAAGGTAAAGTGATAGAAGACTCTAGAACAAATTATTTTTAGATCAAACAAAATTGCATATGTTCATAAAGAAATCTACTACCATCGATAAGGAATAGAAAGCATCGGAAGTGGTGTTAATGAGAAACTTTTAAAAGATGTTTTAGAATGCTTGTTAGAAAGATTAGCAATTTATACTATAAAGGGATGGAATTATTCAGATGAAAAGAATAATGTCATGGTGTGTTTGAGATTAAGGTATACACAAGCTAAAGAAAATGGTTTACAAAATACAGAGATTTTTAGGAGATATACAGAAATATTGGAATTCATAGATAATAATTAAACGAATTAAGGATGTCCAATGAGCTGATAGCGTATAAAAAATAATCTATTTGATTCACTAAAGTATCCCTTCTCCGTCATCTCGCTAAGGGAGTTAGAAGCAGATTTTTTCTGCTTTTTTTGTTATAATAGTAACGTAAAAATTAACAAAAAAATCATAGAATACCTGATGGTATAGTAGATTGAATCTGGAATAGTCCACGAGTTTTCTAAAACATTGTTAGAAATTGGTCTGAATTCCGCAATCAATTTGTTTAGTTTTTATTTCATTTAACTATATATTGATTATAAATTACTCAGTAGAAATAGACTAGAAACGAGTTTTAGAGAGTAGGATTAAACATGAAAAATATTTTTTCATCTATCACAGTTAAAAAAGGGCTAGCAACATTATTTTTTATATTCATATTTATAGCAGGAAGTAGATTGACCCTCCCTTTTGTAGATATGAATAATAGGGAATTTTTAGGAGGAGCTGCAGCCTACTTAGCTTTTTCCACAGCAATGACAGGTGGAAATTTGAGAAGTTTATCCTTGTTTTCAGTAGGATTATCTCCTTGGATGTCTTCGATGATTTTATGGCAGATGCTTTCTTTTTCAAAAAAATTAAATCTGACATCTGGAGCTATTGAAATACAAAATAGAAGGCAGATGTACTTAACCTTGTTTATTGCTTTGATTCAGGCATTAGCTATTTCGTTAAATCTCCCAATTCAGTCCAATGTGCCTAAAATGTTAGTTATCGTCCTCAATACCTGCCTGTTGATATCGGGTGCTTTTTTCTTGGTGTGGTTATCAGACATCAATGCAACTGTAGGTATCGGGGGTTCTATGATTATTTTATTGATTGGAATGGTTTTAAACATTCCTCAAGATTTGATTGAAACATTTAGAACTGTTCCCCTACCTCTTTTTGTTTTAATCGGTTTGATTATTATGGGGATTGTCTTTACTTATCTGGTAGCTCTGCTTTATCGTGCTCGTTATCGTATACCAGTTCATAAGATTGGCTTACGTAGTCGTTTCAAACGATATTCTTTTCTGGAAATAATGTTAAATCCAGCTGGTGGCATGCCGTTTATGTATGTCATGAGTTTTTTAAGTTTGCCTACCTATATCTTTTTGCTATTACAGACTCTTTTCCCTCATACTTCAGTATTTTCTGAACTATCAGCTCAGTATGGAGTTGGAAAACCATTATGGATTTATTCATATATTGCTATGATTTTCTTATTTAGTATTGCTTTTGCTTTTGTCAATTTGAGTGGTGACCAAATATCAGACCGCATGAAGAAATCTGGGGAGTATATATATGGAGTTTATCCAGGTGAGGAAACAAGTC
>NZ_CAUUHX010000058.1:0-10772 GCF_963545075.1 uncultured Granulicatella sp. | reverse complement strand
CTAACATACGAACATTTGTTTGATTTAGTGTACAATTTGTGCTATGATTACGTAAAAGATATAGAGAAGGTGATACAATGTCAAATGGAAAAGATTCAAAACAAATCGATGTCCTACGTTTTATATATGAAGAAGTTAAAGAACATGGTTATCCACCTACAGTTCGAGAAATCTGTAATGCAGTTGGGCTTTCTTCCACTTCGACTGTACATGGACACCTTTCTCGTTTAGAAAAGAATGGATATATTCAACGAGATCCTAGTAAACCTAGAGCGATTGAATTAACACAAATTGGACTAAAAGCAATTGGAGCTACTGCTACTGCAATTCCAATGCTAGGAACTGTTACTGCGGGTTCTCCTATTTTAGCAATTGAAGAAGCAAATGGATTCTTTCCAATTCCACCAGACTTACAACAAGATGCAGAAGATTTATTCATGTTAACGATTAAAGGTGACAGTATGATTAATGCAGGAATCTTCGATGGCGATTCTGTTATCGTAAGAAAACAATCCACTGCTTCTAATGGTGAAATTGTGATTGCCATGACAGAAGAAGATACTGCTACCTGTAAAAGATTTTATAGAGAATCTGACCATATTCGCTTAGAACCAGAAAATGATCAACTAGACCCTATTATCTTACCGAATGTAACCATCTTAGGAAAAGTAGTCAGTCTCTATCGTAATCGAATTTTTTAATAATATATCAATGATGAACTCTTTGTTTTCGAAACAAAGAGTTTTTTATTTTTTTAAAAAACTTTCCATAGAACTTTGAGACTCGCTTTTGCGAGGCTGCTACCGTCCTTTACTAGTATAAAAATTCTGTTCCAAAACGCTCTCTCATATTTATCCATCAAAATAGAAAAGACCTTTCATAGTAGTAATCGCAAAAGTTGCCACTTTGGCAACTTTCGCTAGGAAAAATCAAGACCATGGCTTGATTTTTAGCCAAGAGACACCTTTAGGTGGCTACTGGCGTCCTTTACTACTATATAGAAAGGTCTTACTCTCAAACGCTCTCCCATGAATATCCGTCCAAATAGAAAAGACTCTTATAGTAGTAAGCGTAAAAGTTGCCTAATTGGCAACTTTTACTAGGAACTTTCGAGACCTTAGGCTCGAAAGTTAGGCATGAGACTCGCTTTTGCGAGTCTGCTGCCGTCCTTTACTACTATACAAGAGTCTATTTCGAATTCTTAAAATGTTTTTTGAACCTTCAACATATTTGTTGAACCTGTTTCTCCAACTTTAAGACCTGCAGTAAGAATTAATAATTCTCCTTTTTCAGCAAATCCTTTTTCTAATACGATATCATTTGCAAGTTTGAACATATCATCAGTTGACGCTGGTCTATCAATTACATAAGGTTGAACACCCCATACTAATGCTAAACCACGTTGTTGACGTTCAGTATAAGTGATAGCCATAATATTCGCACTTGGACGATACTTAGAAATCATTTTTGGAGTATGCCCTGATTGAGTTGCAGCTACAATTGTTTTAACGTCTAAGTTTTTAGCTGTATGCGCTACAGAACGAGCAATTGCTTCCGCTACATCTGATGCATCATAAGTTTTTAATTTAAATTTATCTTGTCCACGTAATTCACGTTCAGTACGTACACAAATACTTGCCATTGTTTTAACAGCTTCTACTGGGTAGTCACCTGCTGCTGATTCACCAGATAACATAACTGCATCTGTACCGTCAAAGATAGCATTTGCTACGTCCCCTGCTTCTGCACGAGTTGGACGAGGGTTACGTTGCATTGAATCTAACATTTGTGTAGCTGTGATAACTGGTTTACCGCAAGCGTTACATTTCTTAATTAAAGCTTTTTGAACGATTGGAACTTCCTCTGCTGGAATTTCAACACCCATGTCTCCACGAGCAACCATTAAACCATCAGATAATGCTAAGATTTCGTCAATGTTGTCGATACCTTCTTGGTTTTCAATTTTTGGAATAATTTGAATATGAGTTGCATTGTGTTCTTCTAATAAATCTCTGATTTCTTGAACGTCTGATGCACGACGAACGAAACTTGCTGCGATATAATCGATATCATTTTCAATACCGAAGATAATATCTGCTCTATCTTTTTCAGTGATCCCTGGCAATTTAGTGCTTACGCCTGGAACGTTAACGCCTTTTTTGTTTTTAACAACACCGCTGTTATTTACAACAGTTACGATTTCTCCATTTGCATGGTCAATTTCAGTAACTGTTAAACCTACTAAACCATCATCGATTAAGATAGTAGATCCAACTTTAACATCGTTAATTAATTCTGGATAAGTAATAGAAATTTTTTCTTTAGTTCCTAATACTTGTGTCATAGAAATACGTAATACATCACCAGTGAAGAATTCTAATGCTCCACCTTCCATATCATGTGTACGAATTTCTGGTCCTTTTGTATCTAATAAGATAGCAATCATTTTACCAGTTTCTTGACGTACTTTTTTAATATTATTAATACGTGCTAAATGTTCTTCATGGTCACCATGAGAGAAGTTTAAACGTGAAACGTTCATCCCTGCTTCTACTAATGCTGTTAATTTTTCAATTGATTCACTTGCTGGTCCAATTGTACATACAATTTTAGTCTTTTTCATAAAAAATTACTCCTTAATTAAAATGAAATTTCTTTATTTAATTGATATAATTCTAAGTTTGGTACATGTTTACCATTTGCTAATGTTTCTACGATGTCGTTATAAACAACTTTTTCGCCACGAACACCAACGCAAACTCCACCAATGCCTTCTTTTAATAAGTCAATGGCTTTTGCACCTAAACGACTTGCTAATACACGGTCACGAGCACTTGGAGATCCACCACGTTGAACGTGTCCTAATACTGTTACACGAGTATGGAAATCATCATCGTATTCCCATAATTTCTTAGCAAATTCTTCACCACTCATTACTCCTTCAGCTAAAAGAATAATCGTGTGTTTTTTACCATTTAAACGACCACGTTTTAATTCTGTTGCAACTTCAGCAATGTCAAAGTCTTGCTCAGGAATTAAAATCTGTTCTGCCCCACTTCCGATACCAGTCCATAAAGCAATATCTCCTGCATTACGTCCCATTACTTCAACAATAAACGTACGAACGTGACTTGTTGCAGTATCTCTTAAACGGTCTACTGAGTCTAATACTGTATTAATAGCAGTATCAAAACCAATTGTATAATCTGTACCTGGAATATCATTATCGATTGTTCCTGGAACTCCAATTGTTGGGAAACCTAATTTTGTTAAAGCTACAGCACCTTGGTAACTTCCATCTCCACCGATAACAACTAAACCTTCGATACCGAATTTTTTCAATTGTTCGATTCCTTTTTCTTGACCTTCACGGTGTGCAAATTCAGGATAACGAGCAGAATATAAGAAAGTACCTCCACGGCCAATCATATCTCCTACATCAGAAGCTTCCATTTTACGGATATCTCCTGCAACTAATCCTGCAAATCCATAGTTAATCCCATAGACTTCAAATCCTTCATAAATTCCTTTACGAACGATGGCACGAACTGCAGCATTCATACCTGGTGCATCTCCACCACTTGTTAAAACAGCAATACGTTTCAAGCTATTCACCTCTTAAAGTTAATTTTGGAACTCTTTTCCAATTTCTTTTCCTATTTTACCACTTTTCTACAAAAATGTCTTTTCTTTTCATTACTGAAAAGGTTTTTATTTTATAATTTTTACATTTTCTTCTCCGACAATGCTAGAAATGGCTTTTAAAGTCTCAGCATCGACTACTATGCCAGAGTTAAAATTCATTTTTAGAACCTGATCTTTACTCTCGATGTATAAAAGAACGGTTGTGTCTCCCGGATTATTAATAATGACATTTCTAATTTGATCGAACACTTCTTTAGTTTGTAACTTCTCAGTGATTTTAATGTAACATTTAATCGAAGTTGCCTGTGCTAATCCTTCAATTTCAAACAAGTTTAATACTTGTTGAACTTGTACTTGCCATTTCGATTGCAAATTCTTTCTCGTTTTTCCTTTTAATAACACTAATTGATTTTCTTCTAATAATGAGAACACCAATGGATAAACTTCTGAAAATACAACAAATTCCATTTCACCAGTTTCGTCTTGAATGGTTCCGAACGCCATGGGTTCCCCTTTTTTAGTGCGCGTCTTTCGAATATTTTTTAAAATTCCTAAAACTGATACTTGTTTTGATTCATAAATTGATGAAATTCGATTCGCTTTTTGCTCTTTATACAATATTTCATACGGTTCTGTTGGAAATGCTGATACCGGAAATCCTAATACTGCAATTTCACGTTCAATCCTCTCAATAATGTTGACGTCTTCTTCTTCGAAATATTTTGGATACATCTCTTCACTTAATTCTAAAGAGAGATTACTTCCATGAAATTTCACACTTTCAATCACTGCATCAATCGTAGCTCGTAATGTCGCTCGATTTTTTCCTAATTCATCAAAAGCTCCAGCATCAATTAAAGCTTCTAATACTTCTTTTTTACAATATCTTTTACCAATTCTAAAAGCAAAATCCATAAAGTCGATGAATGGACCATTTTGTTTACGTTGACTAAGAATTTCTTGAATAAAATCTCTTCTTAATCCTTTAATGGCATTTAATCCAATAAATATTCCATCTATTGTTGCAGTATAATCGTCGACACTAGTATTAATCGAAGGATTTTTTATTGAAATGCCTCTTTGTTTTGCTTCTATAAAATAAGTTTGTAATTTTGGAGAACGATCTCCCACAAATCTTAAAATAGCAGTATAAAAAGCACGTGGATAATGTGTCTTAAAATAAGCTAATTGATAGGCTAATAACGAATAAGCAAATGCATGTGAACGATTGAAGCCATAATTAGCAAATCTTTCGATATATTGGTACACTTCTGTTGCACTTTCTACATCAATTCCTTTTTCAATCGCTCCTTCAATAAAATGAGCTTTTTCAGTTTCAATAACTCTACCATCTTTCTTCCCAATTGCACGACGTAAAATATCTGCTTGTCCCAATGAGAATCCTGCCATTTGAGAAGTTACTTGCATAACTTGTTCTTGGTAAACCATGACTCCATATGTCGATTGAAGAATCGACTCTAATATTGGATGCGGATATTTCACCACTTCTTGCCCATGCTTCCGCTTAATAAAAGTATCAATTTGCTCCATTGGGCCTGGTCGATATAAGGCATTCACTGCAGCAATATCTTCTAAATTCGTTGGTTTCAATTTCTTTAATACCCGACGAATGCCATCTGATTCAAATTGAAATATCCCATTTGTATCAGCTTTTTGAAATAATTCGAGTGTTTTTTCATCATCTAGAGGAATCTCATTTAAGACAATGTCTTTCTGATATATTTTTTTAGTTAATTCAATCGAATCATGTAAAATTGATAAATTTGTTAGCCCTAAGAAGTCCATTTTTAACAATCCAATTTGTTCAACATATTTCATCGTATATTGTGTAATTGGCAATTGCTGTTCCTTATACATTAAAGGAATGACATCCGTTAATGGCTTATCATATAATACAACCCCTGCAGCATGGGTAGATAAATGTCGAGGTAATCCTTCAATGCGACAAGCTGTTTCAAATATCAATTGATTTTTTGAACTTCTCGCCACTAATGCTTGTAAATTTTTAGACTGTTCATAAGCACTCTTTAAATTAATTCCTAACTGATTTGGAATAGCTTTAGACCATTCTCCAGCTTGAACAGTGGTTAACCCTAGCACACGACATACATCTCTCAATGCTTGTTTACTACCAAATGTCCCAAAAGTAGCGATTTGAGCAACGTGATTGTCCCCATATTTTCTTCTAACATAATCTAATATATCTTCTCTACGATTATCCGGAAAATCTAAATCGATATCGGGCATTGTATATCGTTCCGGATTTAAAAAACGCTCAAATAATAAATCATACTCAATTGGATCTACCTTAGTAATATTTAATAAATAAGATACTAATGAACCCGCTGCTGAACCACGTCCAGGTCCTGTTTGAATGCCTGCTTCATGAGCATATTTCATAATATCCCATACAATTAGGAAATAATCGTCAAATCCCATTTGATGAATAATAGATAATTCATAATTCAGGCGTAATTGATACTCGTCTTGTACTAATCCTTTGTCTTTTAAAGATTGCTGACAAATTTCTTGTAAATATTCCTGACTCGTTTTTCCTTCTGGTGTTTGGAATTTTGGAAGTAAAAGTTCGTGCTTTGGGAGTTCCCATTTTAATGAATCGACAAATGTTTGTAAGTGGTGGACTAATTTTCCTTCTAATACAGTCGACCAATGTTGAGCCAAAGTTTTCTCATCCTGTAAATAATATTGCCCACTCACCTCAGCTTGAGTCGTACTTAGCGTCTCACCATCTCCAATAGCTTTTAATACTCGATAACTAAAATCATCTTCTGCTTTTAAATAAAAAGTTTTAACAAAAGGAAGAAGTTTTGTAGAAAAATCCTTTGTCCATTCTTCTAATTGTTCTAGAGAAATTGGTAAAGCTTGGTTTGATTCAATTCCTAAATAAATATTTGAAAAATAACGTTCTTCTGCTTCAAATAACCAACGTTGAAAAGCCACTTCCCCATTCGAACATTCCAATGCCCATTCACTATTTTCTTGTGGGAATACTATTTGTAAATGATTGGAAGCTTCTTTGATTCTTTGTTCCATAGTTTTAGAAACAACTTTGGACATTTGATATTGAGTCGATAATTCAATTAATGTTTGATATCCAATTTCATCTTTTGCATAGACAACCATGGATGATAAGTCTTCTGCATTTCTCCATTGTTTATATTGAAATACACAACCAATAACAGGTTCAATCTGCTGTTGACGACATAAATTATAAAATTCAATCGCTCCATGTAAGACACCTTCATCCGTTAAGACTAATTTTTGATACCCCAATGATTTAGCAGTCATTACATATTTAGATAAATCAATCGTACTTTTCAATAAACTATAACCACTAGTAACTTGTAAAATCGTAAATGTCATAATGATTCCTTTCTATCATTTCTTCTCACTTATTATAACGGTTGAATAGAATTTTGTACAAATATTGTGGTGTTGTTTTTTAACAATTTGATTCAAGTAAGCTTTAAGAAATTTTACTTGTATGAATTTCATTCATTGTCTATAATGGATTTGAAAGAAGGTGTCGAAATGAAATACCTCGTAACTTTTGTTTGGGGATTTATTTTAAGTCAAGTAACTTATTATTTAGGTTCTGCATTAGCACAATCTCCATATAACTTTACAAATGCAGTAGTCGTTGGAATATTAGTTTCATGTGGGATTGTATTAATCCAACACGTCTTTATGAAACCAACAAAAACTGCCCCACAATCACATCAATAAAAAAAGCATCTCAAAGAGATGCTTTTTTTATTATGAAAATTCTAACGAACCTTCCCATAGTAGCTCAAGTACAAGAAGCCAAGTGGCTTCTTGTACAGGAAATTTCGAGACCTTAGGCTCGAAATTTAGCAATGAGACAGCTCGCTGGCTGCTTGCGTCCTAGCTACTATAGACTAGTCTTATTAAAATTATGGTAATTATTGTTCAATCTCACGTTCTTGCGCCCATTCGAAGTGGAATACACCTGGTTTATCCACACGATTATAAGTGTGAGCACCAAAGTAGTCACGTTGCGCTTGAATTAAGTTAGCTGGTAACACTTCTGAACGATAAGAATCATAGTAAGCTAATGCACTTGAAAATGTTGGAACAGGAATTCCTGCTTGAACAGCTGTCACAACAACTTCACGAACCGCTTCTTGATAAGATTCAGTTACATATAAGAAATATTTATCTAATAATAAGTTTTTCAATTCTGGATCACGTTCAAATGCATCCGTAATTTTTTGTAAGAATTGAGCACGAATAATACATCCAGCACGGAAAATTTTCGCGATTTCTCCATAATTTAATTTCCAATCAAATTCTTCACTCGCAACACGCATTTGAGCAAATCCTTGTGCATAACTCATAATTTTTGAGAAATACAATCCTTTACGAACTGATTCGATTAATGCTTGTTTTTCAGTATTTGATAATTCAGGAACTTTAATTGGAGATAATTCTTTACTTGCAACTTCACGTTCTTCTTTTAATGTAGAAATATAACGTGCAAATACAGATTCAGTAATTAATGGAAGTGGCACACCTAAGTCTAATGCACTTTGAGAAGTCCATTTACCAGTTCCTTTATTACCAGCAGTATCCATAATTACTTCAACCATTGGTTTACCTGTTTCAGGATCTTTTTTAGTTAAGATATCAGCAGTAATTTCAATTAAGTAACTATCTAATTCACCAGTATTCCAAGATTTGAATACTTCTGCAGTTTCTTCAACAGTTAATCCACCTACACGACGTAAAATATCATAACTTTCAGCGATTAATTGCATATCACCATATTCGATACCATTATGAACCATTTTTACATAATGACCTGCTCCATTTGGACCTACGTAAGTCACACATGGTGCACCATCATCAGCTTTAGCAGCAATTTCTTCTAAGATTGGCGCTACTAAATCATACGCATCTTTTTGTCCACCAGGCATAATAGCAGGACCTTTTAACGCTCCTTCTTCACCACCAGAAACTCCTGTTCCGATAAAGTTAATACCTGAGTTCGCTAACATTTCGTTACGACGGATTGTATCTTGGAAGAATGTATTTCCTCCATCAATTAAGATATCTCCTTTATCTAAATGTGGTAATAAACTTTGAATTGTTTTATCAGTTGCTTCACCAGCTTTAACCATTAATAAAATTCTTCTTGGTTTTTCTAATGAATCTACGAACTCTTCCACTGTATAAGTTGGAACTAATTTTTTGTCTGGATGTAATGCAATCACTTCATCTGTTTTTGAAGATGAACGGTTAAAAATTGAAACTGAATAACCACGACTTTCAATATTTAATGCTAGATTACGACCCATTACTGCCATACCAACGACACCAATTTGTTGTTTTGACATTTTGAATTCCTCCAATATTTTATAAATTTACCTTGTCATCATACCAAAATTTACAATTTTAGGAAAGCTATTTGCACTCAAAGAAAATTTTCATAACTATTCTACTTGTTTATTTAAAGTAATTCATGTAAACTAACAATGATTTGAAATAAAGGAGAGATACTAGTGTCAAGAAAACCAAGAAAAAAACAAAAACGTAATCTTTCAACAATGGAAAAAATTACTCGTGTTGTTGTATGGTTTATGTTATTAGCAACATTAGGAGTTATCGTATTCCAATTTGCAATGACTGTTATGAATTATAAATAGTAAAAAAACGATTATAACCTCTACGTTATAATCGTTTTTTTGTTTCATTAAAATTCAGCTTTTAAAGCTTCAACTTTATCTAATTTTTCCCATGGTAAATCTACATCTTTACGTCCAAAGTGTCCGTAAGCAGCAGTTTGTTGGTAAATTGGTCTACGTAATTGTAATGTTTCAATAATTCCTTTTGGAGTTAATTTGAATACTTTACGAATCGCAGCAATTAATTTTTCTTCTGAAACATGATTTGTTCCAAAAGTATCCACAGAAATCGATACTGGTTGAGCTACTCCAATCGCATAAGCTAATTGGATTTCACATTTATCCGCTAAACCTGCAGCTACTACGTTTTTAGCAATATAACGAGCAGCATAACTTGCTGAACGGTCTACTTTAGTTGCATCTTTTCCTGAGAATGCTCCTCCACCATGACGAGCATATCCACCGTAAGTATCTACGATAATTTTACGACCTGTTAATCCAGAATCTCCAACTGGCCCACCGATTACGAATTTTCCTGTTGGATTAATGAAGTAACGTGTCTCATCATCTAATAACTCACTTGGTACAACTGGTTTTACAACATATTCTAAAATATCACGATGAATTTGTTCTTGAGAAATTTCTTCATCATGTTGTGTACTTACAACAATTGTATCAATACGTTTTACTTTATGGTCAGTAGTGTATTCAACCGTTACTTGAACTTTACCATCTGGTCCTAAATAGTCTAATTGTTTTTCTTTACGAACTTTCGCTAATTGATAAGCTAATTGATGACTTAAGTAAATTGGCATTGGTAAGTAAGTATCTGTTTCATTAGTGGCAAAACCAAACATTAACCCTTGGTCTCCTGCCCCAAACTCTTCTTGTTGTCCACGAGTTTCTAAAGCATCATTAACCCCCATTGCAATATCTGGTGATTGTTTATCTAAAGAAACCATGACAGCAACGCTATCCGCATCATAGCCATACTTGCGATCAGCATAACCAATTTTACGAATCGTATCTCTTGCAATTTGTTGATAGTCGACTGTAGCTGTTGTTGTAATTTCACCAACTAATACGACTAAACCTGTATTAACGACAGTTTCGCAGGCTACACGAGCAGTTGGGTCTAGAGCTAAAATAGCATCTAACACTCCATCACTAATTTGGTCTGCGATTTTATCGGGATGTCCTTCAGTAACAGACTCCGATGTAAATAAAATTTTTTCCATTGTGTTTCCCCCATTCAATTCCGGTTACAAGGCATCTACACATTGTGCATCCTCTCGGGAATATCATATTTTTTAAGACTCAACCATTATAGCATTATTTTTGAAAATTCCTAGTATTATTTCTCTTTTTTATACATTTATTTTTTGAACGTAAAGTTTCAAAGTAACTTCTAGTTAAGTATCAAAACTAGAAGTTAGTATG
>NZ_CAUUHX010000057.1:0-10891 GCF_963545075.1 uncultured Granulicatella sp. | reverse complement strand
GGTGTTCACCTTCGTGCTCATGTTTGTCTCCATCATGGTCATGGTGTTCACCTTCGTGCTCATGTTTGTCTCCATCATGGTCATGGTGTTCACCTTCGTGCTCATGTTTGTCTCCATCATGGTCATGGTGTTCACCTTCGTGCTCATGTTTGTCTCCATCATGGTCATGGTGTTCACCTTCATGCTCATGTTTATCTCCGTCATGGTCATGGTGATGATTGTCTAAAATTGGTTTTCCATTTTTATCTTTATAAACGAAGTGGAAATGATTTCCATGACGTACTACATATCCAGATTCAGTTTCACTTTCAATATCTTCTTTTCTAAATACAAATCCATCATGATTATGGTCGTGGTGTTCACCTTCATGTTTGTCGCCTTCGTGGTCGTGGTGCTCACCTTCATGTTCATGTTTGTCACCTTGGTGGTCATGGTGCTCACCTTCGTGGTCGTGGTGTTCACCTTCATGCTCATGTTTGTCTCCGTCATGGTCATGGTGGTGATTGTCTAAAATTGGTTTTCCATTTTTATCTTTATAAACAAAATGGAAATGGTCTCCATGTCTTACGATATACCCTTCTGCTGTTTCACTCACGACATCTTTCTTATCAAAGACAAAGCCATCATGGTCATGATCATGGTGTTCACCTTCGTGATGATGTTTCTCACCTTCATGGTCGTGGTGTTCGCCTTCATGGTCATGTTTGTCGCCTTCGTGGTGATGGTGCTCGCCTTCATGGTCATGTTTGTCGTCTTCATGATGATGTTCATTACTTACAATAGGTTTCCCATCTTTATTTTTATAAATAAAGTGGAAATGGTCTCCGTGACGAACGACATAACCTTCTGCTGTTTCACTTACAATATCTTTCTTATCAAATACATACCCATCATGGTCATGATCGTGGTGTTCACCTTCGTGGTCATGTTTATCTCCGCCATGGTCATGATTCTCCGTAGTTACTACTGGATTTCCTTGTTTATCTTTATAAATATAATGGAAATGGTCTCCATGTCTTACGATATACCCTGTTTCAGTTTCGCTAACAACATCTTTTTTATCAAAAACATAGCCATCTTCAACTTCTTCATGATGTTCATGCGCTACTGAATTTGTAGCCATTGTTGTAGCAATCGTTTTTTGAGCATTATTTTTATAAATAAAGTGGAAATGATCTCCATGTCGAACGACATATCCCATTTCATTTTCTTCTACAATGTCATTTGGATTAAAGACATATCCATCATCTGTAGAACTAAAAGTATTCGTAGCAGAAGTTTTTTGTTCATAAATAGCATCTGCTGGTGGAGCTCCATATACAAAATGGTAGTGATCTCCATGTTTTTTTAAGTATCCATTTTCGAATACTTCTCCCACAATTGTTTTTGGTTTGTTATTTTTAATTTCTTCTGCAAGTTTTTCAAATTTAGTCATTTGTGCATTTGATACAGTTGTCTCTTCAACTTGTTGTTGAGAATTATTATCTGTTTGTCCTTGAAATAGTCCACAAGCTGCTGTGCTAAGTGCAATAACACTACTTAAGCTTGCCATCCAAAGTTGTTTTCTAGTTGGCTTCATATTTATCTCCTTTTAAATCGTAAATATTACGTTTTATAAAATAACCTTTTTTTCATCTTTTGTCAAGCCTTATCTCTTAATTTTTTGTACAAAAAAAGACGACTGCTGTCGTCCTTCGTTACTTCAGAGAAGTCAAGTCGTAGTTACTCCCTCATAAGCTTACGTACAAAATGGAAAGGACTTATCGCAGTAGCGTTAGTACTAGAAGCCATATTGGCTTCTAGTACAGGAAACTTCGAGACCATGGCTCGAAGTTTAGGCATAAGACCGTACAGGGCTGCTGCCGTCCTTCGCTACTTCAAAGAAGTCCATTTCTATTCTATTTCACTTGTTGAATGTGCCAAATTCTATCTGCATATTCTTTTACAGCACGATCTGCTGAGAAAATACCAACTTTTGCCGTATTGACTAAACTCATCTTTTGCCATTGTTTTTCATTATTATAAGCTTCTTCAATTTGTTGTTGCGCATGAATATAAGATTCAAAATCTGCTAAACACATAAATGGATCATCATTTAATAAATAATCTACTAAGAAATTAAAGTTCATACCTCCAACAGTCATCGTACGAATGAAATCAAGTGTTTGTTTCACTCTTTCAGAACGATTATACCATTCCCAAGGTTTATACCCTTCTGCAACTAATTGATTGACTTCTTCTGTTTTTAATCCGAAAATAACAATATTTTCTTCACCAACTGCTTCTAAAATTTCAACATTGGCACCGTCTAATGTTCCTAATGTGATTGCTCCATTTAACATTAATTTCATATTACCAGTACCACTTGCCTCTTTACCTGCTTGAGAAATTTGTTCACTCACATCAGCTGCAGGTAAAATAATTTCTGCTAAACTTACTTTGTAATCTGGAATAAAGACTACCTTAATGTATTCTCTTACTAATTCATCACTTTCAATTAATTGAGAGATGGAATGAATAAATTTAATAATATTTTTCGCCATATCATAACCAGATGAAGCTTTTGCTGCAAAAATAAAGGTTCTTGGAGAAGGTCTTAATCCTTGATATTTAATGGCTTGATATAAATAAACAATATGCAAAGCATTTAATAATTGACGTTTATATTCATGAAGTCTCTTCACTTGTACATCAAAAATTGAATTTGGATTTACCGTAATTCCTAATGTATCTTGAATATAAGCTGCTAATTGTTGTTTCTTCTGATGTTTAATATTTTTTAATGCATGTAAAACTTTTTCATCATCTTTATACTCTAATAACTTAGAAATTTTAGATAAATCTTTTACAAAATCAATACCGATTAATGATTCTAAATAAATCGTTAACTCAGGATTTGCTTGTCCTAACCATCTTCGATGTGCAATACCATTTGTCACATTACCAAATTTATCCGGATATAGTGAATAAAACGAATGGAAAGTAGAATCCACTAAAATATCACTATGTAATTTCGATACACCATTGACATAATGACTACCAACAATGGATAAGTTCGCCATTTTAATCATACCATCATAAATAATAGCTGTTTCTGGTAAAGTCATTTCATAGCCCATATCAATCACCCATTGACAGAAGCGACGATTAATTTCTTCTATAATTGAGTAAATTCTTGGAAGAATTGGTTGGAATAAGTCCACTGCCCATTTTTCCAATGCTTCAGACATAATAGTATGGTTCGTATAAGCAAATGTTTTTGTTGTAATTTCCCATGATTTTTCCCAAGAATAATGGTATTCATCAATTAATAATCTCATAAATTCTGCTACTGCCATTGCTGGATGAGTATCATTAATATGAAGTGCAGCATATTCATGGAAATTTTCTAATGTTCCAAATTCATGATAATGATTTTTTACTAATTGTTGTAGAGATGCACTAATAAAGAAATATTGTTGTTTAATACGTAATTCTTTTCCTTCTCTTGTGCTATCTGCTGGATATAATAATTTAGAAATGGAAGATGCAATCGCTTCTGCTTCGGAAGAACGAGAATATTCTCCACGTTCAAATAATTTCATATTAAACCCTGTTTTGGCTTTTGCTTCCCATAATCGTAGTGTATTAACTGTATCTGTATCATACCCTGAAATTAATAAATCATATGGTTCGGCTTGAATAGCTGTATAATCTTCATGAGTCACACGGAATCCTTCTGGTGTCATTTCTTCACGAATATTTCCATAGAAACGAACTTCTACTTCTTCGTCACTACGATACACTAAACCATATTTCCCTAAATCTAACCAGTGGTCCGGAAACTCTTGTTGCCAACCATTATTAATGACTTGCTTAAAAATTCCATATTCATATAAAATCGAAAACCCTGTTACTGGATAATCTTGACTCGTTAAGGCATCTAAATAACAAGAAGCTAGACGACCTAACCCACCATTTCCAAGACCTGGATCAGGTTCAATTTGATAAATCTCATCTAAAGAAATATGATGTTTGCTTAAATATGTTTCGATTTCTTGTTCAATTCCTAAATTAAATAAATTGTTTCTTAACGTTCTTCCAACTAAAAATTCCATGGACATATAATACGCACGTTTTACTCTACGTTTTTTCAATTCTTGTTCATATCCAAATTTCTTTTGAGATAAAATCTCACGAACACTTCTCATCATTGCTTCGTAAACTTGACGTTTACTAGCATGATCAATCGTTACCCCAAATTGAATTTGTAATGTTTGTTCCATACGTTGTTGAAAATTTAATGAATTCACAATTAATCACCTTTATCCTTTTATAAAATTGATTGATATAACGAAACATATTGCTTCGCAGACTGATTCCAACTAACATCTTTACTCATTGCTTGAGATACAATTGAAGCCCAGTTTTCTTTTTGGTAATCATAGACTTCTTTTGTTCGTCTTACTGCATCTAATAAATCTCCAGAATTAAAACTTTCAAATGTAAATCCTGTTCCATGAACTCCATCAAATGGTTGAACAGTATCATATAATCCACCAACACGATGAACAATTGGAACTGTTCCATAACGCATCGAAATTAATTGTGATAAACCACATGGCTCAGTTTTAGAAGGCATTAAAAAGGCATCACACGAAGCATAGACTTTTGAAGACATTTCACTTGAGAACATGATTAAGCTTCGAACAGCATCATGTCTACGATATTCTAATGAACGTAAGGCTGATTCATAGTGAGCATCTCCCGTTCCTAAAATGACTAATTGAATGCCTAAGTCTAATAAAGCATCTGCCACTTCTAATACTAAATCAATTCCTTTTTGATGCGTTAATCTAGTAACCATTCCTACCATCATCTTATGAGGATTTTCTTCTAAAGCCATTTGTCTTTGAAAGGCTAATTTATTTTCTACTTTTCCAGATAGGCTTGATAATGAATAATTTCTTTCAAGATGCGGATCCGTTTCTGGATTAAATACATTTGTGTCTAGTCCATTCACGATTCCCACTAATTTTCCTTGTTCCACTTGCAAAATTTTATCTAAGCCGTATGAAAAATATGGATTTAAAATTTCTTTTGCATAAGTTTGACTGACTGTATTGACACGATTTGCTAATTGAATCGCACCTTTTAATAAATTTAAATCACCATTATAAATCAATGCATCAAAATACTTATTATCTAATCCAAATAAATTCCCCATAATATACGGATTAAATTTCCCTTGGAATTCAATATTATGAATCGACAATACTGTTTGCATACCTTGATAAAATTCCATTCCTCGTGATTTAAAATCATCTAAATAAATAATGGATAGTGCTGTATGCCAATCATTCGCATTAACAATATTTGGTTGATAATCAATATGAGGTAAAATTTCTAAAGCAGCTTTTGAAAAGAATGCAAAACGTTCACCATCATCTTCTTGTCCATAAACTGTTGAGCGATTAAAATACTGTTCATTATCAATAAAATAATACGTAATTCCATCAATATTACACTCAAAAATACCACAATAAGCTTGTCTCCAGCCTAATTGCACAAAAATATGTTTTTTATATACTAAAGGAAATTTTTCACGATTGATACTTGAGTAAAGTGGTAATACTACTCTTGCTTCTACTCCTTCGGCTTGTAACGCTTTGGGAAGTGATCCAATCACATCTCCTAGTCCGCCAATTTTTACAAAAGGGGATGCTTCTGCAGCGATAAATAGAACTTTCATCATCATTCTCCTTTTTAGGTTAATAGGAACTTGCTTCTAATCAGTTTGAAATAAAATTCACTGATTATTTCCTATTATACTCTTATTTATCACAAATTAAACTATAATATTGTTTTGTTTTTAACTTTTTAACGAACTTTACTTGAACGATAAAAACGACAGCCCTTTCGACTGCCGTTTTCAATTTTTCTATTCTTAGATTTTTTTTTGAATTAATTTTCTAAAAGTTTGAGTATAAATCTTTGCTCGATTTGGAATACATTGCATCACTCGATTCGCATAAGGAGAATTGATAGAACGTGTATCTAAAATCCATATTTCTGCTTTTTCTTGATGCGGACGATTCATTCTTCCTAATCCTTGATAAAATTGTTGTAACATTTTTTCCAAAGCATAATCTTGGAAATAATGACGATTTTGTAATTTCATTTCCTCAGCAATGACTCTTTGCTGTAATTGTGTTGGATTTGGGAAAGGCAATTTTGGAATTATTAATTGATCAATGGATACCTCTCCACTATCAAAGCCCTCCCAAAAACTATACACGCCTAATAATAAGACTGATTCTTGTTGTTGAAATTTCCGCTGAACCTTTCTGCTCGACTGATTAGTTCGTTGGACTAATAACGGAATATCTGGATGTTCTAATAACACTTGCTCCAATTCCTCTAGCATTTCAATGGAATGAACCAATACTAGACATCTTCCTTGTTTTCTTTGATAAATATCTAGTAATTGTCTCGCTAATAATTCCACTCTTTCAGGTGTCACAATGATGGAAGGAGTCGGTAAATCTGTCGGTATCAATATATGGTGTTCAAAATTTTGATACGTTTTTGGTAAAAATAATCCTTCTTCTTGTTTTACAATTGAATGAAATAGTGGCGTGAAGATTGGAATAGTTGCAGAAATCCCTATAAATTGATGGATATAGGATTGAATTTCTCTCCACATTTTTAAAGCAGATTTCATACTTTCTAGTTGTAAACTATATTGCCCTTTTTTCAACACATAAGAAACGGCTACATATCCCTCTTTTTGTTTTAATAAAAGAACCATTTCTTGTACTAACTTTTGTAAACAAGTATGAGTTTTTTGAACAAGTTCATCATTACCATTAAAGTCAAATGTTCGTTTTAATAGATCAATACAAGCTGATTTTACCGCTGCTAATGTTTGATGATGGATACTCTTCTCCCATTCTTCTGCAGATAGCAATATTACCGAAGTAGGATAACTTTCTTTTCGAATCATTTGCATCCATTCTTCATATAAGTCACAAATCTCAAGTAATCGACGATTGATTTGTCCGGATTGATGTTCTTGAGTACTCGACATTTCTAAATAACTTTCTAAATGATATTCGTTCCACTTCATTTGTAATTGCCATAATGCATCAAATTCCAATAATTTTTGTTCTTGGCTTTCTAAAACTTGCTCCAATTGTTGTACTTCATCCATTATCACAATTGGTTTATCAAAATTCTCTCTTTGAGGAGCTTGTTTTAAATATTGGACTAAAAATGCTTGGTTCGTAATCACCATTTTAGCCTTTCTCGCATGTCGTATCGCTCTACGATAGAAATCCATTTTAGAGAACTGTCTTTCTTTTCTAGTTATTTTCTCCCATATTTCACGATGGTAAAATAACGAATTACACTCAGATAAATCTCCTGAAGTTGTATGTGCTAGCCATTTTAATAAAGCAATCACTGTTAAAGCACTTTTCTGATTTTGGAATTGTTCATATTTTTCTAAAACTTCAGCTAGTCCTGATAGTGAAAGATAATGCTCTTGTCCTTTGACAGTTGTAATTGGAAGTGAGATTCCTAATACTTCTTCTAATGGTTTTATTTCCTGCTCTACTAGTTGCTGTTGTAGTAAAATCGTCGAAGTAGCAATCCATATTGGATGATTTTGTGATTGTACTTGTAAAGAAACTAGTAAATAAGCTAATGTTTTTCCAAGTCCAGGCTCCGCCTCTACCCAACTAATCGAATGCCCATAATTTAATCTTTCCAACATAAATTCAATTAATTGAACTTGTAAAGATTGATGCTGAATAACCTTTTTCTCGACTAATTTATGATAAAGTTCCAGAGCATTCCATTTTTGTGTCTGCTCATCATCTTCCTCTTTTTCAACAATAGGATTCAATGCAAAGCCATCTATAAAAGTAAATTCTTTTAAGGATGATGAAGCATTTTGACAACAATCATGAATCACTTGCCCAGTTTCAGCCATTAAACTATCCGCAAATAAAGACATTTGCTGTAAAGTAGAAGCGGGTAATTGTTCTAATTCCTCTAAACAGTTTAAAAATAATTGAGCAGTTGCATACGCATCGCTTCCTGCTGAATGAATTTGTTGATGTGGAATTTCTAATAATTGCGTTAAATCTTGCAGACGATAACTCTCAATCGTCGGATAACAAATTTGCGCTAATTGAACAGTATCCACACAAGGAGCACTCCATTCAATTCCTGCTAATTCTCTAAAACTTTCTACTAAGTAGGAATAATCAAAACTGATATTATGAGCTACAAATGTTTTTCCTTCTAATAATTGAAAAATAGTTGAGGCAATTTCATCAAAATACGGGGCTTGCTTCACTTCTTTCTTATCAACTCCTGTTAATTGTTGAATCTCATAAGGAATCGTTGTTTCTGGATTTATATACAAATCTACTTGAGTAACAATTTCTCCCTGTTCAATAATGGAACAACCAAATTGAAAAATTCTTCCACCTTCTTCAAATTTAGGACCCGTTGTTTCTAAATCCACTACTGCATAACTCGTTTTCATTCTCTCACCTACTTTTCTCATAAAATTAGTTTACTAACTCTTTTAAGGAAACGCAACTATTCTCATAAAAAAGAAGTACACTTCCTTATAGTGGAAATGTACTTCAACTTTCACTCAATATTTTTGGGAAACTCTATCGTAACCGTTACTTGCTTTTTACCCTTCTCTAACTGATAACTAAACCCATAATGTTCTAATAAATTTTGAACGACTAATAAACCAATCCCTGTTTTCTTTTGATTTTCTTCTAATAGATCATTCATTTCTTCTATGGCATCATTCACTTCATTTTGAATTATGAAACAATTTTCATCCGAAACGATTCGAATGACAGAACCTTTTTTAGCATATTGATACGCATTACTAAAAATATTGGAGAGTACAATTTTAAAAGCTTCCTGTCCGATTAATAATTGCTTTGAAACAATATGACTATGAATTGTTAAATTTCTCTTCATTGCAATCCAATGATGATCCTGAGTAACTTTTTGAATTTCTTCTTCGAGGGAAATCCATTTTGCTTTTTCTCCTAGAGCTTCCTTAGATTCTCTTAATAGTGTCACTACTTTTTCTGTAAGTCCATCCACAATTTGAATACATTCGTCAATATAAAAATCACGATTTTTATATTTTCCAACATGATACTTCATATTTTCTAAAATAATTTTCAAACTTGCTAAAGGAGTTTTTAAATCATGCGAACGTCCACGGAAAAATTCGTATTTGATTTTTTCTAATTGAAGAATCGTTTCATTCTTTTCTTCTACATCATCAATTACTTGTAATAAATTAATATACAATTGATTAATTTGCGTTTTTAATTCTCCAATCTCATCAGTCGACTGAACTTCTAACAAAGCATGACGATCCAATTCCTTCATTTTTCTCATTGTCTTTTTCATCTGTTGAACTTGTTTCGTTATTATTCTCGCATAAATCCAAGCTATCATCAATGACATTACAAAAGATACTAACAATGTATATGGTAAAAATTTCCAACTTAAAGAAATAGCTTCTTTTTGTAAATCAGTCGTTGTAATAAATTGTAAATTTAAATTTTCTCCAGTTTTTGTTTGAATTTGTCTCTCTTCAATAACTAAAGAATTTGTAACACTTGAAAAATCAGCTGGTATCCCTTGAGTGATTTCAAATTCATTAGAGCCTGTTTCAGCACCTGCCATCAAAGTAATATCGTTACCTTTCGAATATAGGTTTACAAAATCTAGAATTTGACTTTCTTCTTTTAAATTTAAACTGGAAGAAATTTGATCTGCTTTGATACTTAGCTCCTGCTGTTTCGTTTCTAGATAAGTTTTTGGAAAAATAAAATAAATCGAAACATGAATACCGATGACTAACATACTTAAAATAAAAAAAGTTGTCGCTAAAATTTTTGGAAATATTTTTAATGATTTCATAGTCTCTCCAATTTATATCCCACATTACGAATTGTAATAATACAATCCAATGCTAATTTTTTACGTAATTCCTTCATATAGACATCAATTACTCGATCAAAAGGTATTTCGTCTGTTTCTTTCCAAACTTGATCAATAATTTGTTGCCTACTTAATGCTTGCCCTTCATGATCGACTAAACATTTTAAAATTTCAATTTCTTTCGCATTCATATCTACTTTTTCACCAGAAAGAGTTGCTGTATAACTAGAGAAATTCACACTCGTATTTTGATAAGTAAACACTTCTGTATCCGGATAATATCGTTTCATCAAAGCATCAATTCTCGCTTTTAAAACAGGTAAGGAAAATGGCTTTTCAATATAGCCATCTGCTAATTGACTAAAAGCTTTTAATTGGTATTCTTCATCGCTAAAAGCTGTTAGCATTAAAGCAGGGATTGAACTTTTTCTTCGAATATATTCTAGAACTTCTAATCCATTCTTTTTCGGCAATTGAATATCTAACAATACTAAATGAACTTCATTAGAATCGAATAAATCGATTGCTTCGTGTCCATCACTTGCCGCAATCATCTCATAATTACATTCACTTAAATAATCACAGACTCCTTCACGAATCGGTGCTTCATCTTCAACCATTAAAATTCTCACAGCTTCATCTCCTCTCATTCTTATTATAAATGATTTTCTCATTTCTGTCCTTGTCATTTTACAATTCAGCCACACGAAGTTATTTAAGCATCTCATTGTCTTTCATTGCCATTTTCTGTTATACTAAATTATACTTTTAAAATAGAAAGGGATTAAAATGATGACTCTTATTAAACACAAACGTGTAAATTATTCAGAACTTTTTTATGACCTAGTTTTTGTTTTTGCAATTTCAAAAGTAACTGCTTTAATTCACCATCTTCATAACGGTATTTTGACTTGGA
>NZ_CAUUHX010000056.1:0-11199 GCF_963545075.1 uncultured Granulicatella sp. | reverse complement strand
AAAGACTTAATTTGGTGTTAAATTTGATTCACCAACAGAATTTGTCGATGAGCCTATATTCTTTTAATTTTATTTCCATATTATTCTTCAACTACATGAAAGGTAACATGGTCTGCTACTACATCACATTTTACAGTATTTCCTGGTAAAATACTTGAGCGAATTAATTCTTTTGCTAATGGTGTTTCAATTTCACGTTGAATATAACGAGCAATTGGTCTAGCACCATAAACCGGGTTATAAGCATTTTCAGAAATCCAATCTTTCAATTCATCCGTGAATTCTAATTGAATCTCTTGCTCTTGTAAACGAAGATTTAAATCTTTCAACATCTTACCAAGAATGCCATGAATATGAGTTCTTGATAATGGTGTAAAGAAGATTGTTTCATCAATACGGTTTAAAAATTCAGGTTTAAATGTACCCTTCAAGACACTTTCCACTGCTTGTCTTGTTTCAGCATCAATTGTTTCTCCTTGAATTTCTAATAAGAATTGGGATCCGATATTACTTGTCATAATGAAGACTGTATTTTTAAAGTCAACCACTCTACCTTTTGAATCTGTTAGACGACCATCATCTAATACTTGTAATAAAATATTGAAGACATCTGGATGTGCTTTTTCAATTTCATCTAATAAAACAATAGTATATGGATTACGACGAACTGCTTCTGTTAATTGACCGCCTTCTTCATAACCAACATATCCTGGAGGCGCTCCAACTAAACGACTCACAGAGAATTTCTCCATATATTCACTCATATCAATTCTGACCATATGGTCTTGGCTATCAAATAAGTTTTCTGCCAATGTTTTCGCTAATTCTGTTTTACCGACACCAGTTGGTCCTAAGAATAAGAAGCTACCAATTGGGCGATTTGGATTTTGTAATCCTGCACGAGAACGTAAGACTGCATCTGCCACTTTTTGAACAGCTTCATCTTGTCCAATCACACGTTCATGTAACGTATCTTCTAATTGAAGAAGTTTTTCTCTTTCTCCTTCGACTAATTTTGTTACAGGAATACCTGTTAATCGACCTACAACACGGGCAATTTCTTCATCCGTTACAGCTTCTTGTACTAATCGATTATCTTCTTGAGCATGAAGTTTGGCTTGGGCTTCTAATTCTTGAATTTCTTTTTCTAATTTAGGAATACGACCATGGCGAAGTTCAGCTGCTTTTTCTAAGTTATATTCAGCTTCAGCTTCATCTAATTCATGTTTTAAGCGATCAATTTCTTCACGTTTATCACGAATTTTATTCACTTCTTCTTTTTCGATTTCCCATTTCATTTTTAAGTTATTGGCTTCTTCACGTAATGTTGCTAATTCTTCTTGAAGAATCGATAATCGTTTCTTACTTGCTTCATCTTTTTCCATTTTTAATGCTTGTTCTTCAATTTCTAATTGCATTAAACGACGAGTCACTGTATCCAATTGAGTTGGCATTGAATTCATTTCTACACGAATTGTTGCACATGCTTCATCGACTAAATCAATGGCTTTATCTGGTAAATAACGATCTGTAATATATCGATTTGATAAAGTTGCTGCTGCTACTAGGGCATTATCATGAATATTTACACTATGATGAATTTCAAAACGTTCTTTTAATCCACGTAAAATAGAAATTGTATCTTCTACTGTTGGTTCGTGAACTAATACTTTTTGAAAACGTCTTTCTAAAGCTTTATCTTTTTCCATATTTTCACGATATTCATCCAAGGTTGTTGCCCCGATACAGTGTAATTCTCCACGAGCTAACATTGGTTTTAATAAGTTTCCGGCATCCATCGAGCCTTCTGTTTTACCAGCTCCAACAATCGTATGAATTTCATCAATAAATAAAATGATTTGTCCTTCTGATTTTGTTACTTCAGCTAATACTGCTTTTAAACGTTCTTCAAATTCTCCACGGAATTTTGCCCCTGCAATTAAAGCTCCCATATCTAATGAGTAAATCACTTTATCTTTTAAATTTTCAGGAACGTCTTTTCTCACAATTCTTTGTGCAAGACCTTCTACGATTGCTGTTTTACCTACCCCAGGTTCCCCGATTAGTACAGGATTGTTCTTTGTTTTTCTAGATAAAATACGAATCACGTCACGAATTTCTTCATCACGTCCAATAACTGGATCTTGTTTTCCAGATTTTACCGCTTCATTTAAATTTTGTGCATATTGTTTTAATGCTTCATATTGATTTTCTTGATTTTGACTAGTCACACGACTTCCTCCTCTCAATTTTTCAATTCTTTCTTGTAATACTTGTTTTGTTACTTGATGTTTCAATAAAAATTCTTTAATTGGATGATTGGTTTCCATTAAAGCTAATACAATCACTTCAGTAGCTAAATATTCATCTTGAAATTGTTGTCGAATTTCATCAGCTTTCGATAGTAAATGGTATAAAGATTGACTTAAACTTTGACCATATTGGACTTGGCTTCCTTCTACGACTGGTAATTGATCAATCTTTTCATCCACAAATTTTTCTAATTCTGAAATTGGAACATGGACATCTTCATATAGATTTCTCACAAAATGATTTGGCGTTAAAAATACTTTCCACAAATGTGAGACATCGATTTCTTGATGTTTTCTATTTTGCGTAATTTCTTGTGCCTGAGCAAGTGATTGTTGCATCATCGTTGTCATTTTTTCAATATTCATCTTGCTTCCCCCATTCTTTTTCTTCCATTTCTTGTTATCAAATCTCTTTGATGTTTATAGTATAACTCATTAGTCAATAAAGGTCAAACATTTTCTTTGACTTTTTTTGACTTTTTGACAAAAAATATAAGACTAGTTCATAGAAACCTTTATCAAGCAATGAAACCTCAAGGTTTACTTGCATCCTTGCTACTATGAATAGTCTAATTATTTATACGTCCCTTAATCAGTATATTTCAAAAAAAGAATAGAATAGAATATTCATAGTAGCTGAAACAACATAAGCCAAAAATCTCATCTGCAACGCTGCTACCGACCTAGGTACAATAAAATTTCTATGTTATAAACGTTTATACATTATCTCACTTCCAAAAGAGAAAAGACTAATTCATAGTAGCATTAACACAATAAGACAAATATGACTTATTGTGTAGGAAAATTCGAGACCAAGGCTCGAATTTTAGCAATGAAACCGTCAGGTTTGCTTGCATCCTTTGCTACTATGAATAGTCTAATTATTTATACGTCCCTTAAATAGTATATTTCAAAAAAAGAATAGAATATTCATAGTAGCTGAAACAACATAAGCCAAAAATGGCTTATGTTGTAGGAAAATTCGAGACTAAGGCTCGAATTTTAGGCATGAGACTCGCTTTTGCGAGGCTGCTGCCGTCCTAGCTACTATAAATTTCTATTCAAAAAAACGATCAATTCGAATCGATACGCAACACTTTTCTTACGCAATAATATCCAGGAATTAACTCCTTTTCCTTATCCTCAATACCCTCACCACGATAATAAGACGATAATGGCAACAAATTAATAATCGGTGCCTTATGAGTCTCCTCTAACCAGCCACCTTTCGTATAATGCTCATTATCAATAATCTCCGGACCAAATTCAGCATTTGCAATCGTTAATCCGAACATATTCTCTTTCCATAAAGGAGAAATATTTTTATGGAATAATTGACGTTTCAACTGATTCCCCCATTTAAACAATCGACGACAACTTGCACCACAACAATATTCCCACTCATCTTCCCGTAACAAACTAAATCCATGACGCTCTACATCTCTTTTTAATTCTGAAAATGAAACAGCATCATCTATATAACAATCAAACAAATCAGGATTCCATTGATTTTGTTGAATAAACAAAGGTGATTTTCTTCCTACAGTTGGATACTCTCTTAAAAAATGATTTTCTTGTCCTTCTGGCAGTAATAATTCTTGAATATTTTGAATGATTTCCTCTGTTTGATTTGCTGCTATTGATAATTGTCCTGAAATGACATTATAATGCCCAATAAATTTTAAGCCTACAAACGTTGGCTTTTTCTCAACTAATAAAGCAGGAATATCAACTTCTCTTAGAGGTGAAGTCGAACCATTAATTTTTTCATCGATATATTCAGTCGTTAAGTGAATATGAGAAAAATCTTGATCCAAAAAGCCTTTTTCCATTAAAAGTGAACTTGTCAATTGTTGATTGCAGTATCTTTTTAACTCATATCTTAATTCTTGTCTTTCTTCACTGCAGTCAAGACCAGATAGCCCTGATAAACCACTGTCCCATCCTAAAATACATTTCTTTTGACCGGGTACGAAGACATACTCTACACCATCAATGACTATTTCAAATGTATCAGTTTTAATACCTCCAAATTGATAACTGACAGGAGTAATTTTCGTAATCTCTAATATCGGATCAACAAAATGTCTGAGAACATTTTGTATGACAACTACTTTCATTTCATTCGTTAATGTTTTCCATGTTGGATTAGAAACTGCATCCAAAAAATTATTAGACATCTATATCACCTCAATCTTATTCTAAAACAATCTTAACACTTCACCATTTAAAAAATCAACTTGATTTGTTATAATACATTGTACATTAAAGGAGAACGCTATGCATTTAATTATTATCGCAAATCCATATTCCGGTGGCGGAAATGGGAAACAACAATTCGACTGCTTAGTCAACTATTGCTTAAAAAACAACATTACATTTTCAACCTATTTAACACAATATGCTGGAGAAATGATTGAAATTATTCCACGTATCATTCAAAACTTAACTTCAGAACATAAAATCATCATTATTGGTGGAGATGGTACATTGAATGAAGCTATTTCTGCATTAATTCAATGCAATCAAGAAATTCCTGTAGCTTACTTACCTGCAGGAACAGGAAATGATTTTGCAAGAGAAATGACATTAACACATGACATTCCGACATTTATTAAACATCTATATAATGAAACGATTAAAAATCTTGAAATCATTTCATATCATGAAAAAATGAGTCATAAAAAAGGAATTGCGATTAATTCACTAGGATTCGGAATTGACGCTGCTATTTGTCAGCTGAATACTGTCCAAGCAAAATCTCAAAAAAAACGATTCGGATTAAACAAATTATCTTATTTAACCCCTATTATAGATGCCTTTAAAAATCATCAAGAATTTAAAGCTTCCATTCAAGTTGATGATGAACCTGTTCAAATTGCAGATAAAAATTTATTAGTAGGACTATTTAATCACTCTTATTTTGGTGGTGGTATTCAATTTGTTCCTACTGCAAAACAAAATTCGCATCATTTTGAAGTAGTTGTTGCTAGAGATGTGACTACTAAAGTTATTCTTAAAGCATTTCCATTTATTTTATGGAATAAACAACATTTTGAACGATTTCCAAATCATTTAATGAAGCAGACTGCTACTAAAGCTTGTATCAAAATTCATCAACCTATTCTCATGCAAACGGATGGTGAAGTCACTTCTTTTGAAGCAGTTGATTTAGAAGCTAAACTAACGACTTATCCAATCTATTTAACCTAAAAAACTGGAGCCAATTTCGACTCCAGTTTTCTTTTTCTAATATCCTCTCACTTGGGCAACATATTGTTGGATTGCGTCACAGGCATATTGTCCAACACCTTTTCCATAGTTATCTAAATTAGTTCGAAACTCTTCATTATGTGCATATCCTAGTCCAATACTTGAAAATACATCAATCGAACAATCAAATGCATATTGACACATATGCTCATGTAATTCTTTTGCAAGAGTTACGTTTACTTCATCTGTTGCTGGAATTCCTTTTTGAATATTTTCTGCATAAGCAAAGAAAATTCGATTGAATCCTTCAGCTACAATATCCTCTTTTCCTTTTTGCTTTTCTTCAGCTTCATTAATCACTTCTTCACCATATTTTTTTATGGCTTCATTTTTATATTTTTTGTTATCTGAAACACTAAAACCTTTAAATTTTTCTTCTGATGTCATCCTAATTTTCCTTTCTGTAGACAGAATTGTCTTTTCTAATGTATCAATTAATGTTAGAAGTTTTTCCTTTTCATTTTGCATTAACATTAATTGTTTTTGTAAGTGTGGTAATAAGTCTTCTTCTTTTTGTTGCAAAAGCGATTGAATTTCTTTTAGAGAAAATCCTAAATATTTATAATAAAGAATCGTTTGTAAATAAGATAAGTCTTCTTCACTATAATATCGATAACCATTTTCATCTTTTTTGGGTGAAAGTAAACCTATATTGTCATAATGATGTAAAGTGCGCACCGATACACCACTAAGTTCACTCACTTGTTTAATGAAATACATCTTTATTCCTCCTAACAATTACAGTATACGGTATGACGTTAGGTCATAGTCAAGCTTTTTTATAAAAAAATACACCTCCAAAATTGGAAGTGTATCCTATTTATGATTTTGGTTGATAAGTAAATCCTTCTCCAATAACATGGGTGACTTCAGTAATAATTGTAAATGCTTCAGGATCTACATCATGAATGATTCTTTGTAATGTCATTACTTGCAGACGGTTAACGGCTACAAATAAAACTTTTCTTTCTTCACGAGAATAAAAGCCATGACCGTCTAAAATTGTTGTACCACGACCAATTTTTTCTTGAATTTGTGCACCAATCTCTTCATATTTCTTAGAAATAATCATAAATGATTTTTTAGAGTTAAATCCTTCTAATACAAGGTTAATCATTCGACTTGCCGTAAATAGATAAATTAATGTAATAATAACTTTTTCTAAATCTGAAATAATCGATAAAGGACTTACAACTAAAATATCTAACATTAATAATGAAACTGAAACATTCCATCCTAAATATTTCTTTAACATCATTGCGATGATGTCAGTACCAGCAGTCGTTCCATTTCCTAACATCACAACTCCTAATGCTGCACCAGCAACAACTCCTCCACCAATAGCAGCTATTAATGAATTTTGTGGAACAAATTGATACGCACCTCTTGTAATATCTAAAAATACAGACATCAAAATAACCGCATAGATGGTATAAAACATCGTTCTTCTTTCTAAAAATTGATAGCCAATTAATAGTAAAGCAATATTAATGACTAAGTTAGAAGTCCCTGGATTAATACCAAATATATAATATAGTAGCAAAGTAATCCCTGTTACACCACCACTCCCGAACTGATTCGGAATTACAACTGCATTAATCGTAAACGAAAAAATAAAGGAACCAATGGTAACCATTAGTATTGAAGTAAGTGTTTCTAGATTAATATATTTTTTCATAAAGACTTCTCCTTTCTCTTACTCTGGGTCTCTATGGAATCTTCCATAGAAGTTTTCTGTTGCAAATTGATTAATAATCACTCGAGGGTCTGCTTCTTTTAAGACAGAAATTGCATCGATTAATTCATAAGAAGATAATACTGTATGTAATAAATACATTTTCTCATGACTAAACCCACCAATAGCTTCTACACAAGAAATACCATGGCGAATATTTTTTAGATAAGCTTGCATGACTTCCTCACCATAACGTGTTGTAATTTGTAAAGTTACACGATGATAACGTTGATGGAAAGTACTGATTACTTTTGTAGAAATATATTGGAAAATAATCGAATATCCAGCATATCTCCAACCAAAAATAGCTCCGAAAACAATTAATAATAAGGTATTAAATACAAATACTTCTTGCCAAATTGTTTTTCCATTTCTATTCGAGAAGTATAATGCAACAAAATCAGTTCCTCCAGTTGAAGCATTTCCTTTTAAGGCAATTGAAATATAAATTCCATTCAATACTCCACCAAAAATAACATTTAATAATACATCATCAAAAATCGGTTCAAAATTTAATACTCGAATAAAGAAACTTCCAAAAAATACTTGTAAAATGGAATAAAATGTAAATCTTGGACTTATTCCACGATAACAAATAATGGCAACTGGAATATTTAAAGCTAACATCATTAGCGAAATTGAAATATCTAACCCAAATAATTCTGCAATTTGATGAATTAAAATAGATACCCCTAAAAATCCACTAGAAAGTAAGTTTGAAGGTTGAATGAATACTTTAAGTGTAAAAGCTTGTAAAAATCCAGATAAAATAATGGCAAATAAACTGACTAAATGACGTACTTTTGGATCTTTTCGATATTTACGATACCTAACGACATTAAACATACTCATAGGCGTTCCCCCACTTTAAAGTGATAACGAATATGATCAGGCGTTAACACTTTTAACTCAGAATCTTGATATAAATAAGGCCATTCAATTTCTTCTAAACATTCGACAATCGATTCAATCACTTTAATTTCTGGTACAAAAAACATAATTTCTCTTACCCCATACATTGTATGGTTCGAATCAATTGCTTGCCACTCATTCACTGCAATAGAATAATAATGTTCGTTTATTTGAAAATTAATACGCTCTGCTACATAATCGTAAGTCGTTTTAAACTGAAAATTCTTTGTTAAAAAATCAGAAGTTTTTTGAATATCTTCCACAATATAATGAACTTGGTTTAAACGAGTTTTAGCAGGTAAGCCATGGATACCTGTATCTCCTAATTGAATAAATTCTTGAATCGGAATCGTCACTTCATTTCCTTCTAAATATTGCATTTCATGATTCACATCTTCTAATAATAAATCTTTCTTTACACAATAAAATTTCAGACGATTTTGCTCTGGATCCATAATATAAAATCCTTCACTATACCCATCATCACAAGTTGCCATAATCATTTGTTCTTCTAATAGAAAGTGATTACTCAAATCACCCAATAATTGTTTTTTAGGAATTTCAAACCCTAAGTAATACGTTAAATTAGTCTTACGAGTGCCAGAATTTTCCGCAACCATAAGACGAATCATTGGAATACTTCCTTGAGGTAGTCCTAACAAAACTTCCGTTTCAAAGTCTTGTAAAATGGTTAACCCAAGAACTTGTGTATAAAACCTCTTCATACTATGAATATTTTCCACAAATAATGTTACTTGAGCAATATCCCACTCTTTTTTTGAACCAGAAGGCAATAAATTTTTTAAATAGTCAAATAAATTTTTCACTGCTCTTCATCCTTTATTATTTCTATTTTAAAATAAAATAATCCGAACATCATATCAGATTTGTAGTCATCAATAGTTCGGATTCAACATCAATTCATTTTAGTTTTCGAAAGCAACTGTTAATGGAGGTACAACTTGTTTTTTACGAGATACAACACCTGGTAAAATTAATAAGCCATTTTCATACTCTGTATTAAATGCTTTTGCAACAGTATCTAATGCTTCCCCTACTACTAATCCAGTAGAAACACTTGTTAAAATATTTGTTACAACTAATAAGAAAGTATCATATCCATGAGTTGCATTTGCTTCTTTCATGCTAAATTCTAATGCTTCTCTACGAGCTAATAATTCTTGTTCATCCACAACATTCACTTGAGCAATTCGCATATTGTAAGATCCCATTGGGAAAGATTTAGCATCTAAATCAATTAACTCTGCTTCAGATTTAGTAGATAAATTTGTACCTGCTTTTAGCATTTCTAGTCCATAAGAATTTACATCAATTTCAGCAATACGAGCTAATTCAGTTGCTGCTTCAATATCTTGTTGTGTGCAAGTTGGTGATTTGAATAATAATGTATCAGAAACAATCGCTGAAACCATTAATCCAGCAATTTCTTTTGGAATTTCAATTCCATATTCTTTATACATTTTAAATAAAATTGTATTTGTACATCCAACTGGTTCACAACGATAGAATAGAGGATTTGCAGTTTGGAAATTAGCAATTCGGTGATGATCCACAACATATTGCACTTCAACCTTTTCAACATCAGAAGCACTTTGTTGAACTTCATTATGGTCTACTAAAGCTACTCTATCTGTTTCTTCACTAACTGAAGATACAACACGTGGAGCTGTTCGATTAAAATAATTTAATGCATATTGAGTTTCTTCATTAGGTTCTCCTAATGCTTTTAATAAATATGCATACGAAATAGCGGATGTAATCGCATCTGTATCTGGATTTTGGTGTCCAAAAACTAATAACTTACTCATCTTTAATCCTCACTTTTATAAATTTTATAATGACTATTTTACCACACAATGTTTAGAAAACCAAACTAAACTTCTAAATAGCCTTTGTATTCTTGTGTTCTTAAAATACGGTTTGCATTAGCCACACGTTCTTTCGTTGGTGGTTCAATATGTTCTAATTTATATGGAATTCCTAAGTTTTTCCATTTATAAACTCCTAAACGGTGATACGGTAATACTTCAAATTTTAATACATTTTTCAATCCTGCTACAAAATCACTTAATCTTTGTAAATATTCGTCATAATCAGAACGTTCAGGAACTAATACGTGACGAATCCAAACAGGTTGACCTTTATCAGATAAATATTCAGCTAATTGTAAAATATTTTTATTTGTCCAAGCTGTTAATTTCTTATGTTGTTCATCATCAATATGTTTAATATCTAATAAAATTAAATCTGTATATTCTAATAATTCCTCGAATTTACTAAAGAAAGGTTCATCATACGTAAATGGCATACCACAGCTATCTAATGTAGTGTTGATTCCCATTGCTTTACAACGTTTGAAGAAATCAATTAAAAAATCAACTTGTAATAAAGGTTCTCCTCCACTTACTGTTACTCCACCTTTTTTACCCCAAAAGGCACGATAACGCAAAGCTTCTTCTAATAATTCTTGACTTGTAATCTTTTGTCCTCCACCAATATTCCAAGTATCCGGATTATGGCAAAATTCACATCTCATACGACATCCTTGCATGAATGTCACGAATCGAACTCCTGGTCCATCAACAGAACCAAAACTTTCTGTAGAATGAATATATCCAACAACTGGCTCACTCATTCGTTATCCCTCCATTTTGTCAAAATAATTGACACTATTTGTTACTATTATAACACACTTTCTAAGAAAAAAAAGAACGTTGATCACTCAACGTTCTCATTACTAGCGTTCTAGGAGGGATTCGAACCCCCGACCGTTCGCTTAGAAGGCGAATGCTCTATCCTGCTGAGCTACTAGAACAGTACAAGAGTTATTATATCAATCCATATAATAACTGTCAAGACTTGAAACAATAAAATCTATTCTTTGAATGGTACCGTAAAGTTTCAAAGTAACTTCTAGTTAAGTATCAAAACTAGAAGTTAGTATGA
>NZ_CAUUHX010000055.1:0-11202 GCF_963545075.1 uncultured Granulicatella sp. | reverse complement strand
TAATGCGTATGGCATTTTTAGAATTAGATAAATATGATCCAACTAAAATAAAACACTATAGGAAAGTTCGATGGATTGAGTTTTTTGGTAACAAACCTTATACACAAAATCCTGAGACAATATTAGAAACAGCAGATATGATTATGAATCGAACTGACTGGACGGAGGAGGAACAAACGATGTATGATGATCGAACAAGGAAATTGGATGGTTACTATGCGCATTTAGAGTATGTCGCAGAAGAAAAAGAACTAGCAAGAATGGAAGGTAGAGTAGTAGGAAGAACTGAAGGAAGAGTAGAAGGCGCTATTACAACTATTGTTAGCTTAATCAAAGATGGAATCCTTACAATCGAAAGTGGGGCAAAGAGATTAAATATGTCAGAGTCGGAATTGACTGCATACTTATCGTAGACAGTTAAACATTTCAGAATTAGAATTGACTTCGTATATGCAGTAAAAAACAAAAAGTTGTTGCACCTTATCAGTTGATGAGGAGTAACAACCTAAATTAATAGAAGTGAAAACGAGTTCTCCGATTATTTCGGAGAGCTCGTTTTTGATACGATTGGTGATTGGACGCTTACGCTACATGGAGAGCTTTTTTACTATCATTCATATTAATTACTACCAAATAACAATTGTTCGAGTTCACGTCGTTGTACTTTCATGGTTGCTGTTCTTGGAATTTTATCATAATCCATAATCATTGGCTCATTTAGATGGGGTAAGTTTTCAATAGCTTTAAACCATAATTCCTCTTGGAAGAACTCTCCATCGGTAATCGCAATAATTGGCTGAGGATAACCATGGTTATCACGAATAATTACGACTTCTTCAAGGAACGGAAGATGGTCTAGTAAATAATCTTCGATAGCCAGTGTACTTTCTAATGTTTCTACTAAGTCTACTTGACGATCGTGAAGTAGTAATTCACCGTTATCATTCATCATTCCGAAGTCACCTGTATCCCACCATTCATCATACACATTTTCTTGGAATCGCTCATCTTCTTTAAAGTATGTTAATGCTCGTCCTTTAGAATATAATTGAATATTTCCAGGTGTATTTATTGGAAGAAGTGTGCCATTATTTGTTGCAATTCTTGCCTTTGTAAAATGTTCAAACCCGACTCCCATATTACGGATATTTATTCCTAGTAATGATTCTAATGTATGTTTACGAATGATGGCTGGTCCGCATTCACTTTGTCCATAAATTTGTAAATAAATGCCATTTTTCATACGATTCGTTTTTAAGAAAGTAGCCATAGTTTCCTTATTAATCGCATCAAATGTTGAGTGATAATAGCGAGTATGTTCAAATAATTCTGGACGTCTTTTCGCAAGAGTAGCCCATTGGACAAAATTATTCGGATGCGTTTCAATACCAATTGGTTGGAATTGTCGAAGTAGTTTTTCAATATTTTGAATACTTGGATCTTTAATGGCTAAATAAGGAAATCCTAAACTCATTAAAGAAGACATACCGATATTAAACCGAGAATGTACTGGAGAAATATGGAATGCTAATATGCCTTTTTCTTCCATTTTTGAGAAAATACTCTTTTGAAAAGCTGTTCTCCATCCCATGCTGTTAGCAGAGTGTGCGATTAGTTTAGGAATACCGGTTGTTCCAGAAGTGTGTGTCATATAACTAATTTCATTTGTATCAAGAGAAACGAAAGGGGTAATGGTTTCAATTTGTTCTTGGATTTCTTGTATAGAAACAGCCTTTGCTTTATTTTTTTCTTGTAAAAGCATCACTTTTTCTGCTGTTTCATCATCGTAAATTAACCAAGCATCTTCTAATCGCTCAAAAAATGTATCAATGATGGAAGCAGGTAAGTGAGCAGAGGTCATCAGTGGAATAGCTCCTAAATAGGAGATAGCACATGCTAATAAATAAGTATCGACAGCAGAGGATTTATACACCATCACTTTTTCTCTTTTTTGAATGCCTAAATTTGCTAATTGAAATGCACGTTTTTGAATGATGGTTAAACTTTCTTGGTAAGTTGTTTCTAATCCAAATTCAGGAAAAGTAGATAATACTTTATCGAAATAGATTTTTGTATTTGGAAAATCAGCGCATGCTTTTTCGTAATTTTTATATAATTGTAAAGGTTCGTGTTCGTAAATGATAGACATAATAACATCCTTTCGAAATAATCTTCATCTAGTATACAGGAGTCGGAAATAACATGCAAAAAAATTTTTATATAGGAGTATGCAAACGTTTTATTATTTGGTAAAATACACTTATGCAACCGGTTTAACACTGGTAGAAATAGGAGTTGATAAATGTGCAAATTAAAAATGAAGCCATGCTGATTACTTATTCAGATAGCTTAGGAAAAAACATGAAGGATCTAAAATTCGTTTTAGAAACTTACTTTAAAGAATCAATTGGAGGAGTACACTTACTTCCGTTTTTCCCTTCAACAGGTGATAGAGGATTTGCACCAAGTGATTATACGACAGTTGATCCAGACTTAGGAAGCTGGGAAGATGTCGATGCATTAGGAGAACAGTATTACTTAATGTTTGATTTTATGATTAATCATATTTCTCGTGAATCAAAATTTTTCCAAGATTTTAAAAAGAATCATGAAAATTCTCCTTATAAAGATATGTTTATTCGTGTGCATGAATTTTTCCCACCAGGACGTCCAACACAAGAAGATATTGATTTAATCTATAAGAGAAAAGATAAAGCACCATTCCAAACAGTTCATTTTGAAGATGGTACAACTGAAGAAGTGTGGAATACATTTGGCGAAGAACAAATTGACTTAGACGTGAATAAAGCCATTGTAAAAGAATTTATTCGTGAAACGATTAAAGATATGGCAAGTCATGGATGTTCTTTAATTCGTTTAGATGCTTTTGCCTATGCAGTAAAAAAACTAGACACTAATGATTTCTTTGTAGAGCCAGAAATTTGGGATTTATTAGATGAAGTAAGAGCAGAAGCTGCGAAGTATCAAGTAGAATTATTGCCTGAAATTCATGAACATTATTCCATTCAAATGAAAATTGCAAACCATAATTATTTTGTTTACGATTTTGCGTTACCAATGGTAGTTTTATATTCACTATATAGTGGAAAATCAAATCGTCTAGCTAATTGGTTAAAAATGAGTCCAATGAAACAATTTACAACATTAGATACACATGATGGAATTGGTGTTGTAGATGCAAGAGATTTATTAACTGATGAAGAATTAGAATATACTTCTGAACAATTGTATAAAGTTGGAGCAAATGTTAAGAAAGTATATTCTAGCGAGAAATATAATAATTTAGATATTTACCAAATTAATAGTACTTACTATAGTGCGCTTGGAAATGATGATGCAAGTTACTTACTATCTAGAATTTTACAATGTTTTGCTCCGGGAATCCCTCAAATTTATTATGTAGGATTATTAGCAGGTGAAAATGATATTGAACTTCTTGAAGCAACAAAAGAAGGACGTAATATTAATCGTCATTACTATACATTAGAAGAAATTGAAAAAGAAGTTGAGCGTCCAGTTGTAAAACAACTATTATCATTATTACGCTTTAGAAATACTTCAAAAGCATTTGATTTAGAAGGTGAAATTGAAATTTCAACTCCAGACGAATCAACGATTGAAATCGTACGTTTAAGTGCTGACCAACAATCAAAAGCTCGTTTAGTAGCAAACTTAGCTACAAAAGAATTTACAATTGAAGAAAATGGGGTAACGATTCAATTATAAAAAATCTGATATAGAGAGGAGAAAAATCTTCTCTCTATATTAAAAATTACGAATATAACACTTGGTATGAAAATTCATTTGCAAAGTTGATGGAAATATTTTCTTTAAATAAATTCGTTTCCACCTATTTACAAAATGGATGAAATAGGTTATGATAAACATGTGATAAAAATAACAAACAACGGAGGAATTCCCAGTGAGTGAAGAGAAAAAAGTAGTAGACTCTCAAAAAGAAGTCAATGAATTAGTAGAGAAAGGGCTTGTGGCTTTAGAACAATTTAGATTGCTCAATCAAGAACAAGTAGACTATATTGTAGCGAAAGCATCAGTAGCAGCTCTTGATCAACACGGTGTGTTAGCTTTACATGCTGTAGAAGAAACTGGTCGTGGAGTATTTGAAGATAAAGCGACTAAAAATTTATTTGCTTGTGAACACGTAGTTCATAATATGCGTCATACGAAAACCGTTGGAGTTATTGAAGATGACGAAGTAACAGGTTTAACGTTAATTGCTGAACCAGTTGGGGTTGTATGTGGTATTACACCAACAACTAACCCAACATCAACAGCGATTTTTAAATCATTAATTGCATTGAAAACACGTAACCCAATCGTATTCGCATTCCACCCATCAGCTCAAAAGAGTTCAGCTCATGCAGCACAAATCGTTCGTGATGCAGCAATTGCAGCTGGTGCGCCTGAAAACTGTATCCAATGGATTGAACACCCATCAATTGAAGCTACAAATGCTTTAATGAATCATGATGGAATTGCAACTATCCTTGCTACCGGTGGTAACGCAATGGTTAAAGCAGCATATTCATGCGGGAAACCAGCTTTAGGGGTAGGTGCAGGAAACGTACCTGCATATGTTGAAAAATCAGCTAATATTCGTCAAGCTGCTCATGACATCGTAATGAGTAAATCATTCGATAATGGAATGGTTTGTGCTTCTGAACAAGCAGCTATTATTGATAAAGAAATTTATGATGAATTTGTAGCAGAATTAAAGAGCTACCATACTTATTTTGTATCTAAAAAAGAAAAAGCTTTACTTGAAGAGTTCTGCTTTGGCGTAAAAGCAAACAGCAAAAACTGTGCTGGTGCTAAATTAAACGCAAATATCGTAGGTAAACCTGCTGCATGGATTGCAGAACAAGCAGGTTTCTCAGTTCCAGAAGGAACAAATATTTTAGCAGCAGAATGTAGTGAAGTAGGAGAAAAAGAACCTTTAACTCGTGAAAAATTATCACCAGTTCTTGCAATCTTAAAATCTGAATCTCGTGAAGATGGTGTTGAAAAAGCAAGACAAATGGTTGAATTTAACGGTTTAGGACACTCTGCAGCTATTCATACAGATGATGCAGAATTAGCAAAAGAATTTGGACGTGTTGTTCGTGCAATTCGTGTAATCTGGAACGCTCCATCTACATTTGGTGGTATCGGGGATGTTTACAATGCCTTCATTCCATCTCTAACATTAGGTTGCGGTTCTTACGGACGTAACTCAGTTGGTGATAACGTAAGTGTTGTAAATCTATTAAATATCAAAAAAGTAGGGAGACGTAGAAATAATATGCAATGGTTTAAAGTTCCTTCGAAAATCTATTTCGAACGTGATTCAATTCAATACTTACAAAAAATGAAAAATGTAGAACGTGTAATGATTGTAACTGACCAACAAATGGTTAACTTAGGATTCTTACAACGTGTCATTGAACAATTAGAATTACGTCCTAACAAAGTTATTTACGAAGTATTTTCAGATGTTGAACCAGACCCAGATATCACAACCGTTAACCGTGGTGCTGAAATTATGAAATCATTCGAACCAGATACAATCGTGGCTCTTGGTGGTGGTTCTGTAATGGATGCTGCTAAAGTTATGTGGATGTTCTACGAACAACCTCAAATCGACTTCCGTGATTTAGTTCAAAAATTCATGGATATTCGTAAACGTGCATTCAAATTCCCTGAATTAGGTGAAAAAGCTAAATATGTAGGTATCCCAACAACTTCAGGTACAGGTTCTGAAGTAACTCCATTTGCCGTTATTTCTGATAAAGCAAATAACCGTAAATATCCTTTAGCAGACTACTCATTAACGCCAACAATTGCAATTGTTGACCCAGCATTAGTTATGACAGTTCCAGGATTTGTTACAGCAGATACAGGTATGGACGTATTAACTCACGCAGTTGAAGCCTATACTTCAACATTGGCGAATGACTATACTGATGGTTTAGCATTACAAGCAATCAAATTAGTGTTTGAAAACTTAGAAAGTTCAGTTAAAAACGGAGACTTCGTTTCAAGAGAAAAAATGCATAATGCTTCTACAATGGCTGGTATGGCATTTGCCAATGCATTCCTTGGAATGTCTCACTCAATGGCTCACAAAGTTGGTGGATTCTTCCATACAGTACACGGACGTACAAATGCAATCTTACTTCCATATGTTATCCGTTACAATGGTACTCGTCCTGCTAAAACTTCTACATGGCCTAAATACAACTACTACCGTGCAGATGAAAAATTCCAAGACATTGCTAGAATGTTAGGATTACCTTCATCAACTCCTGAAGAAGCAGTAGATGCATTAGCAAAAGCTGTTTACGAATTAGGAGAACGTGTAGGAATTGAAATGAACTTCAAAGCTCAAGGTGTAGATGAAAAAGAATGGAAAGAAACAATCCATGAAATTGCATTATTAGCATATGAAGATCAATGTTCACCAGCGAACCCTCGTTTACCAATGGTAGCTCACATGGAAGAAATTCTTGCAGATGCATACTATGGTTACGCAGCTCGTCCAGGACGTTTAAAATAATAGAATAGATTTCTTGAAGCGTAGTAGTCATTGACTATTACGCTTTTTTCTTTATATAAAATTTTACTGTTAGTGTGAGGAGTAGTACAGATGTTTAGTTTATTTTAATACAGTTTTATGGTATACTATTGAAGAAATTAAAGGTTATTTTATACTTTTATTAAGTTGTTAGTGAGGTTTAAAGGAGGAAACAATATGACCCCTAATAAAGAGGATTATATCAAAGCGATTTATAAATTAGGTGGCAATCATGAAATAGTTTCTAATAAGTCAATCACTAATATGCTTCAAATATCTGCAGCTTCTACCACAGAAATGCTAAATAAATTAGTAGCAGAAGATTATGTGGAATATGTTCGATATAAAGGAGCAAGACTGACAGAAAAAGGGATTTTGTTTGCTGAACGATTAATACGTACACATAAAATATGGGAAGTATTTTTAGTACAATCATTAGGTTTTTCACCAGATGAAGTACATGTTCAGGCAGAAGTACTTGAACATGCTTCTTCACCAGAATTGATTAATCGATTAGTAGATTTTCTGGATGATCCTACACATTGTCCACATGGAGAAATTATTCCTACGATACATGAATCCTAAACAATGCATGAAATAAATGCTGATTTGGAGGGGAAAATATGTCAACTAAACATCAACGAATAATTGAATACATTGAATCTTTACCAGTTGGCGAAAAGATTTCCGTTCGTACGATTGCGAAAAATATGCAATTAAGTGAAGGTACAGCATATCGAGCTATAAAGGCTGCTGAAAATCTTGGAGTTGTTTCAACGATTGAACGAGTTGGAACCATTCGAATTGAGCGTAAATCAAAAGATAATTTTGAAAAACTTTCTTTCGGTGAAATTGTTAAAATTATTGAAGGTGAAGTTTATGGTGGTTCTCAAGGTTTAGACAAGATACTAAATCGTTTTGTCATTGGTGCGATGACAGAAGATGCAATGACACGTTATATTCATCCAGAATCATTGGTGATTATTGGGAATCGTAAAGAGGCTCAATTATTAGCATTAGAACAGGGAGCAGCAGTACTCATTACTGGAGGATTTACTGCATCTGATGAATTAATACGTAGAGCAGATGAATTAGCAATACCAGTTATAGGAACAACTTATGATACCTTTACTGTTGCATCACTCATTAACCGTGCAATGACTGATCAATTAATTAAGAAAAAAATTATGATTGTTTCAGATATTTTTACGGAATTTTCTTATACTCATTATTTAATGATTGATGATACTGTTGAAGATTATCGGAAATTGAATCAAGAAACCGAAAACTCAAGGTTTCCTGTGGTGAATCATTCGAATCGTCTTGTAGGTGTTGTCACTGCAAAGGATGTCATTGGAAAAAGTGATCACATAGTTATCGAAAGAGTAATGACGAAAAATCCAAGCGTGACTAAATTACATGCTAGTGTTGCTAGTGTTGCGCATTCGATGATTTGGAATGGATTAGAAATGCTGCCTGTTGTTCAAGATAATATGGAATTATTAGGCATTATTTCTAGGCAAGATGTTATGAAGGCTATGCAACTAGCTCAACGTCAACCACAAGTAGGGAATACGTTTGAAGATGATGTTGCAGAGAGTTTAAATGTACTTGATATGGATGCTCAACAAGCGAAATTCGAATTTACAGTAACTCCACAAATGACAAATAATTTAGGAATGTTATCTTTTGGAGTTCTATGTGAAGTTGTGAGTGTAGCATCTAAAGAATTTATTTCTCGTAGTCAAAGAAGAAATGCCGTTATTGAGCAGTTAGATTTGCATTATTTAAAAATGATACCAATTGATAGTGAAATTGTTTTACAAATTCAATCATTAGATAATGGAAGAAAAATAACAAAATTAGATATTTCAGTGTATTTAGAAAATACAATCGTAGCAAAAGCAGTAATGTCTAGTCAGTTAATGGAAAGGAATTAATAAAAAAGATGAATAAACAACAATACTTATTAGCTATTGATAAAGAAATCCAAAAAGCGGACTCAATCGTTATTTTACGTCATGAGTTGCCAGATCCTGATGCTATTGGTTCTCAAATTGGATTGAAAAAAATTATCGAAGCAACATACCCAAATAAAACAGTATATGCTTTAGGAGAAATGAATGATGATTTAGCATATATTGGTACAATGGATTCAATTTCTCAAGAAGTATTTGATGCTTCATTAATTATTGTAAACGATACAGCAAATACTCCTCGTATTGATTCACCATACGAAGTAAATCCATCAGAGGTGATTAAAATCGACCACCATCCTGATAGAGATGTTTATGGAAAGATTTCTTATGTGGATACAACAGCAAGTAGTACAAGTGAAATTTTATGTCAATTTGTTTTTAGTGAAAACTCACCTTGGAAAGTGAATGAAGAAGTTGCTAATGCGTTATATGCAGGAATTGTTGGAGATACTGGACGTTTCTTATACCCAGCAACAACAACAGTGACTTTTGAAATGGTATCTAAATTATTAGAATTTCCAGTAAAAATTTCTGAAATTGCTTATCATATGATTACTAATCCTGTTTCAGTAAGCCGTTTAGCTGGTTACATTTATCAAAATATGGAAATTTCAGAAAATGGAGTAGCAATTACGATTTTAAGCCAAGAACAATTAAAAGAGTTTGGAGTAGAAGAACATCAAACTCATGGTGTCATTTCATTACCTAGTACAGTTGAAGGTGTTCATTGCTGGTGCTTATTCGTAGAGCAACCAGATGGTACTTATCGTTGTAATTTACGTTCTAAAGGCCCTATTGTAAATGAAATCGCAGCAAACCATGGAGGAGGAGGACATCCTCTAGCCTCTGGTGCTGTCGTGAAAACACTAGAAGAAGTTCATCAAATGTCTGAAGAATTGAATGAATCTTCTAAAAAGTTTCTTGCTTCATTGAATAAATAAAGACTTATAGTTGACTTTAGTTGGATAGAATAATACAATGGTTATTGAGTTGGATTATTCTATCCAACGATTGTTTATGCAATTAATTTTGAAAAATTAAAAATGAGACGGAGGTGACTCAATGAACTCAGAACTATTAACTGGAGGCCTCGCGATCTTAACTTTAGTAATCGGAATTGTTGCTGGATATTTTGTTTTCAAATCCAATTATGAGAAAAAAGTTGTAGCTGCTCGTGAATCGGCTGAAATGATTTTAGAAGATGCTAAAAAAGATGCTGACCGATTAAAAAAGGAAGTATTATTAGAAGCTAAAGAAGAAAATCATAAATATCGTACTGAAGTTGAAAATGAGTTAAAAGAAAGAAGAAATGAAGTATTACTTCAAGAAAAAAGAATGATTCAAAGAGAACAAAATCTTGATCGTAAAGATGAAGTTCTTGAAAAACGTGAACAATCTATTGAAGATAAGGAAAATAAACTTCAAGAAAGAGCACAAGTCATGACGGAGAAAGAGGAACAGATTGACGCTGTGTTATCAGAACAAAAAGCTGAATTAGAACGAATTTCAACGATTAGTCGTGAAGAGGCACAACAAATTATCATGCAGGAAACACGTGATGAATTAAGTCATGAACGTGCCGTAATGATAAAAGAATCTGAACAACGTGCTAAGGATGAAGCAGATAGAGCTGCTAAAGGAATCATCTTACAAGCCATTCAACGTTCAGCTGCTGATTTAGTAGCAGAAAATACAGTTACTGTGATGACATTACCTAATGATGAAATGAAAGGACGAATTATCGGACGTGAAGGAAGAAATATTCGTACATTAGAATCATTAACAGGGATTGATTTAATTATCGATGAAACACCAGAAGCTGTAGTACTAAGTGGATTTGATCCAATTCGTAGAGAAATTGCTAAAATGACTCTAGAAAAATTAATTGCAGATGGACGTATTCATCCTGCAAGAATTGAAGAAATGGTTGAAAAATCTCGTAAAGAAATGGATGAAAGAATTCGTTCGATTGGAGAACAAGCAACATTTGAAGTTGGAATTCATTCATTACATCCAGACTTAATTAAAATTTTAGGTCGATTATATTTCCGTACAAGTTATGGACAAAATGTTTTAAATCATAGTATTGAAGTTGCTAAACTTGCTGGAATTATGGCTGGTGAGCTTGGTGAAGATGTAAATCTAGCTAAAAGAGCTGGTTTATTACATGATTTAGGAAAAGCATTAGACCATGAAATTGAAGGTTCTCACGTTGAAATTGGTGCGGAAATTGCTCAAAAATATAAAGAAAACAAAATTGTGGTTAATGCCATTGCATCCCACCATGGAGATGTTGAAGCAACCTCGACAATTGCGATATTAGTAGCTGCAGCAGATGCCTTATCAGCTGCAAGACCAGGAGCACGTAGTGAATCCTTGGAAAACTATATTCGTCGTTTAGAACGATTAGAAGCTATTGCGAATGAACATGAAGGTGTAGAACGTAGCTTTGCGATTCAAGCGGGTCGTGAAATTCGTGTCATGGTTCATCCAGAGAAAATTGATGATGCAAGTTCGATTTTATTAGCACGTGAAATTCGTAAACAAATTGAAGAAGAACTACAATATCCAGGACATATTAAGATTACAGTTATTCGTGAAACAAGAGCTGTAGAATATGCTAAATAA
>NZ_CAUUHX010000054.1:0-11524 GCF_963545075.1 uncultured Granulicatella sp. | reverse complement strand
GTTCCCCATCATTTCAAATAATGTATGGTGTCTTGCAGTATGACCTACATTTTCAATATCGTTTGTACGAATACTCTTTTGAGCATTTGTAATTCTTGGAACTTCAGGTGTTTCTGTTCCATCAAAATATTTTTTCAAAGTAGCTACCCCTGAGTTAATCCATAATAATGTTGGATCATTCACAGGAATTAAACTTGCACTTGGATGTACCTTATGTCCTTTCTCTTGGAAGAAATCAAGATACATTTGACGAATTTCACTACTAGATAATTTTTTCATCTTTACCATCCTTTTCGTTTATTATAAAAAAATAAAAACTGCCCCATTGTTACAAGGGCGTCTACCACGCGGTACCACCTTGCTTACAATGAAACAGCATTTCATCCTCATTCATTCCGATAACGCGGGAAGCGTCTGTATTTCTACAAAATTCCAATCAGGAGCATAAATTTTGTGGTCATTTTCACCGACTAGACCTCTCTACGATTAAAATTCTTTTATCTGACTGGGCAATACTCATTTAGTATAAGAAAATCTGTTGTATTTGTCAAATAATTCAATAGGTATCTGTTACTTTACCAACTTCGCTAAACCTGCCAAGGAAGGTTGCTTTTGTACTTTGATTTTGATATTTCAACGGTACAGAAGCAACACGTTAGAAATCTTTCTTGTTACTCTATCATATTCATCGCAAAAAATAAACTCTTAGGAAATCCTAAAAGTTTATTTTTCTTTCGACAATTGCTTCCGTTAATGTTTGAGAAAAATTTAAACCTAATTCTCTTCCTAACTTATCAGCCCATCTCGGTATCGTTAAAGTCTTTTTTACTGGTTCTTGATTTCCTAAATAATGATTTATATTTACACCTACCATAGAAATAAATGATTTTTTTGAATCAAATTTTAATTCAATATCTTTATCATCCTTGAAAGGATTATGCTCAACTAAGGATAAAGAATTTATATCTGATGGCTTAGGTAAATCAATATCATTTTCGATACAATCAGCAATATTCATGCCTAGCCACTCACTTGCCATTTCCAATGCATCACTAATATCTTTTCCTTGAGTACCAGAAATATTTGAAAAATCTGGAAAATGTACAAAGTAAAGTGCACTAGTACCATCTGAATCATCATAATAAAACAACGCAGGATAAGTTACTAACATTTTCATACCTCCTATTAACAACATTATAGTACGTATTACACGTGTTAATCAAGAGTGATTACCTTCTCTCTCATATTACGTAAAACGAAGAAAGACTTCCCATAGTAGCATGCATCATAGTAGCCGAAACATCGGCTACTATGATTATGAAATTTCGAGACCAAGGCTCGAAATTTAGGCATGAGACCGCAGGGCTGCTGCCGTCCTTTACTACTATATTTAGGAAGTCTTTCGTAGTTTCTACTAAAAATTCTGTCCTACTTCAATTCCGGAATATACTCCTCATCCCCATAATTGAAAAACAATTCAGTAGGTCCCTTTTGTTCAAAAATGTCTAACATTTGATCCAAATGCCATAATGGTTCTCTCTTCTTCAAATCTTCTAAAGAAATCCAAAACATATCTCCCTCAGAAGAAGAACGAAGTTCACCCGTATAATGACTCGTCTTGTATAAAAAGACAATATAACGTGTTCCATCAGGTCGAATCCAATCCTTGATTCCACAAAACTCTAACTGACTAATCGTTAGTCCTGTTTCTTCTTTAATTTCTCTAATAGTTGAATCTACAATTGATTCCATCGGTTCAACATGACCACCAGGAAAGATTAGTCCTTGTGCATAACTCAAATTTTTCTCTTGTACTAAAACATTTCCCTCTTTGTCATAAATCATACACATATTGGTCAATTCAGTATAAACTGTACGACTCATTTTCTAACTCCATTTCTCTTTAAAAATATTGAAGAAATTCTCCATATCCTTCTTTTTCTAAATCTGCTTTTGGAATAAATCTTAATGCTGCAGAATTAATACAATAACGTAATCCACCTAATTCTTCTGGACCATCTGGGAATACATGACCTAAATGAGAATCTGCTTTTTGACTACGAACTTCTGTACGAACACGATTTAGTTTATGATCTTCTTTTTCTGTTAAAGTTGTGTTTTGAATTGGTTTTGAAAATGATGGCCAGCCACAACCAGCATCAAATTTATCTTTTGAACTAAATAATGGTTCACCACTCACGACATCTACATAAATTCCTTCTTCAAAAAATTCATCATATTCTCCTGAAAAAGGACGTTCTGTTGCTTCATTTTGTGTCACTTCATATTGAATTTCTGTTAATCGTTGTTTTAATGCTTCTTTTGAAAAATCTGACATTTTTCTTCCTCCTAATCTTCAAACTTCCACTTCGATTGATGTGGATCTTGAATTCGTTTAAATAATTTTTCCAAATCTTTATTGCTTAAATGAACTAATACCGGTCTACCGTGAGGACAATTATATGGATTTTTACATTTTGCTAAGTCCACTAATAATTGTTCTGCTTCAAGCGTTGTTAGACGGTGATTAGCTTTAATCGAACCTTTACAGCTCATCATAATGGCGGTTGCCTTTCTTAATTGAGCTACTGTTACTTTTTGATTCAAGAGAACTAAATCAATAATTTCCTCAATGATTTCTTTTTCTTCTCCCTGCTTAATCCAACTAGGATGAGACTGAATTTGAAACGTATGCGTTCCAAATGGTTCGATTTCAATACCAAATTCACGAATCATTTCTAAGGACTCTTGTAATTTTAACGCTTCTTTTTTAGAAAATTCCATAACAATCGGAATCATTAATGATTGACTGACAGGCGCTACTTCTCCAATGGAAACTTTAAAAATTTCATACTTAATACGTTCCTGAGCAGCATGTTGGTCTATCATGTATAAACCTTTTTCATTTTGCGCAAATAAATATGTCCCGTGCATTTGTCCAAAATAATGTAATTCTGGAAAATCAGTTTCAAAATTCTCTTCATCCAAATCTTGTGATAATTTCCAATAATTCGCTTTTTCTTGGTGGAAATCGATTCGGCAATCTTCGCAGTCCTCTTTGTTATGAACTGTTATTTGTACTGGAATTTCTTCTGTTAATTTTTCAGAAGGCTCTCTCTCAAATAGACTCTCTTCAGTTTCTAAAGGTAAAGCTTCAGAACTCACCTCTTCACTCATATACGAAGGAGTCTCCTCTTCTTGAATCCACTCACTCGGAGTCTCTACTCGAATGGACGGCTGAACAGGTTTTAAGTCAAAGTTCAATGTTTCTTGTTCTACTACTGGACGAGCAGGTGAAGAATCCTTTACTTTCCGCTTAAATGGTAAATCTTCTAATGATTCAGGAATACGTTGCACTCCTTGGATTGACTCATGTATCGCTTTTTGAATAAGCGCTGAAAGCTCCACTTCTTTACTAATACGAACTTCTTGCTTCGTTGGATGCACATTGACATCGACTAATTGGAAATCCATTTCAATATCAATCACTGTAATTGGAAAACGTCCCACCATTAAAGTAGAACCATAACCTGCAACAATTGCTTTAGAAATAGCAATATTGCGAATCGAACGACCATTGATAAAAATGGAAATATAATTTCTGTTGGATCGTGTTAATTCGGGTAAGGAAGTATAGCCACTGACTTTGAAGTCATCATCTTCCCCACTAAACGCTAGCATTTTACGAGCATTACTAGGGCCTAAATTCCCCGCAATTGCTTGGCGTAAGTCGCCATTTCCCGCTGTTCGAATTAATTCATTTCCTTCATTTCTTAAAATAATTGAAATTTCTGGATGGCTCAGAGAGATTTTACTCACAACATCGGTAATATGAGCAATTTCCGTTTGCAGTGTTCGAACAAATTTCAAACGAGCAGGTGTGTTATAAAATAAATCTGAAACTTCAATGGTCGTTCCTTTTAACGGAGGTACTTGAGTTTCTTCTACAATATTTCCTGATTCCACTTTTAACTGAGTTCCTACGTCTTCTCCAGTTGAAGTCGTTAAAGTTACTTTTGAAACAGCTGTAATACTTGCTAAAGCTTCTCCTCTGAATCCTAATGTTTTAATGCGGAATAATTGTTCAGGCGAATATATTTTACTTGTCGTATGACGTCGAATCGATAAGACAGCATCTTCACGACTCATCCCCGATCCATTATCAGTAATTCGAATAAGTTTTAATCCTGCTTCTTCAATTTCAATGACAATTCTTGTACTACCAGCATCTACTGCATTTTCCAATAATTCTTTGACAACAGATGACGGACGTTCAATCACTTCCCCTGCTGCTATCTGGTTGGTTAATAAAGCACTTAATTCTTTAATTTTCCCCATAGACTCACCCTTTCAGTCTTGTTTGCCATTGGTCGATGAATTGCAACGCTTGAAGTGGCGTTAAATTCATCACTCGAACGGATTTTAACTCCTCTAATACTTCTTGGTCATTATTACTTGTAAATAAGTCCAATTGTTCTGATTCGACACGTGGAATTTCAACTGTAGCACTACTTTCTGCATCTTCCACTCTACGTTCCAACTCAGTATTTTCTTGGAGACTTTCCTGTGCTTGCGAATTCGTTTCTAAAATCGTTAAAATATTTTCCGCATGACTTAATAACGATGAAGGTAATCCAGCTAATTTAGCGACATGAATTCCGTAACTCTTATCTGCTGGTCCTTCCATAATTTTATGAAGAAAGACTACTTCCCCATCTTTTTCAATCGCTCCTACGTGAACATTTTTCAAATCTTTATACGTATCACTTAAAGCTGTTAATTCATGATAATGAGTTGAGAATAGTACTTTCGCAGTTAAATATTCATGAATATAGCCAATAATGGCATGAGCAAGAGCCATCCCATCATACGTTGCTGTTCCTCTTCCGATTTCATCAAATAATAATAAACTCGTTGGATCAGCCTGACGTAGTGCTGTATTAGTTTCCATCATTTCTACCATGAAAGTACTTTGCCCTGAAATTAAATCATCTGCCGCCCCAATTCGTGTAAAGATTTTCGTAAAAATTGGAATTTTCGCACTTGTCGCAGGAACAAAACACCCGATTTGAGAAAGAATCACACAAAGTGCCAACTGTCTCATATACGTTGATTTCCCGGACATATTTGGTCCAGTAATTAATAAAATATGGTCTTCTGTCGTCATTTGAATCGAATTAGGAACATAACTAGAACGTCCCATCACTTTTTCAACAACCGGGTGACGACCATCGATAATTTCTAACGAACGATCCATTAATGAAATCGTAGGTCTAACTAATTGATACGCTTCACTGACCGTACTGAACGACTGCAGTACATCAATTGTAGCAACTGCTTTTGCCAATTCTTGTAATTGCTCCGTATAAGTTTTCACTTCTTCACGAACAGCTACAAATAATTCATATTCTAGTAAACTTGATTTCTCTTCCGCTTCTAAAATTAATGCTTCTTTTTCTTTTAATTCAGGTGTAATAAATCGTTCTGCATTACTCAATGTTTGTTTTCGTTCATAGCGACTATCATCTAATTGAGACAGATTCGCTTTTGTCACTTCAATATAATAGCCAAACACTTTATTATAACTAATTTTTAAGGATTTAATTCCTGTAGCTTCTCTCTCAGATTGTTGTAATTGAGCAATCCATTCTTTTCCATGCGCCATTGTTTCACGGTAAAGGTCTAATGTTTCATGATAGCCTTTTTTAATGATATTCCCATCTGATAAAGAGACTGGTGCATCTTCATCAATCGCTCTTTCAATGCGTTCATATAATTCTGGAATCGCATGTAATTGTTGTTTTAACTTTTGCCATTTCGGATGATTCAAACTATCGGCAATCGCTCTAAACACAGGAACTTTCGCCAAAGTTTGTTTTAATTGTAATAAATCTCTTGCATTGGCTGTTCCAAATGAAACTTTCCCAACAATGCGCTCTAAATCATACACACCTTTTAAAGCTTCAATAAAATCAATACGTTCAAAATAATGTTGCTTCAAACTTTCAACTAAATCATGTCGTTCTTCAATCTCAGTTTGAAGCACTAATGGTTTTTCAATCCATTGTTTTAATAAACGAGCTCCCATTGCTGTCTGAGTTTCATCAAGGAACCAATAAAGCGAACCTTGTTTTTGCTGAGTTCGAATCGTACTTGTTAACTCTAAATTTCTTTTCGCTTCATAGTTCATGAATAAGTAAAAGTCTCGTTCATAGTAACTCGCTTTTTGCAAATGAGTGAAGCTTTTCTTTTGAGTTTTCGCTAAGTAAGATAATAAACCTTCCAGAACTTCATAGACATCTTCTTGCTCGATATCTTCTAATAACGCATCGAAACTTCCTTTTTGAATCTCTTCAGTTTGTAAGGTAGATTGTAAAATATCAAAATACAAACACATTTCTTCTAATGCTTCAGAAGAAAAATCTCCTACTTTCACTAATTCTCTCGTTTTCAAACTCGAGCATTCACTACGAACTTCTTCCATTGATTGCACACGAGTCCCTTTTAATTCCCCTGTTGCAACATCAACATATCCTAACGCATAAGAATCTTTCGATAATGGCTTTAATGCTACTAAATAGTTATTCGCATGTTGTTGAGAATATTCCGTATACGTCCCCGGCGTTAAAACTTGGACAACATCTCTTTTAACCATTCCTTTAGTAAATTTAGGATCTTCTAATTGCTCACAAATCGCAACTTTCTTTCCATATTCAATTAATGTTCGAATATATTCTTTAGCAGAATGATGAGGAACTCCACACATCGGAATTGGATCTTCTGCATTTTTATTTCGACATGTTAATGTAATTTCTAATAGACGAGCAGCTTCTAGCGCATCATCATAAAATAATTCATAAAAATCTCCCAAACGATAAAACAATAAACAGTCCGGATATTGTTCCTTAATTGAAAAATATTGTTCCATCATGGGCGTTCTCTTCGTCTTTTGAGGCATTCGTAAAATGGTCTCCTTTTCTATTCCATAAATGGTTGATCTGGTGAAATTTTAATCGGTAAAATTTTCTTCACTTTACCCGTTGCATCATCACATTCAATAAAACAAGCAGATAATTGCACATCATCAGGATCAGACACTTCGAATCGAGTTGGCAATTGGTTTAAAAATTTACCAATAATCACTTCTCTTTCCATCCCTAAAATTCCATTATAAGGGCCTGTCATTCCCACATCACACATCACAGCTGTTCCCTGTGGTAAAATACGGGCATCATTCGTTTGTACATGCGTATGCGTTCCAATGACAGCTGTTACTTTTCCATCTAAAAACCAACCCATTGCTTGCTTTTCACTAGTTACTTCCGCATGGAAATCTACAAAAATAATTGGCGTTCTCTTACGAGCTGTTTCAACGAGTGACTGAATCACTTGGAATGGATCATCTAATGTATTCATAAAGACACGACCTTGTAAGTTAATCACACACACTTCCACTTGATTACATTTGACAAATACCATCCCTTGCCCTGGAACTCCTGCTGGATAATTCGCTGGACGAACCATTTTCTTAGCATCCTCAATAAATTCAAAAATATCACGATTATCAAAAGCATGGTTTCCTAATGTCACAACATCTGCGCCCGCTTGTAATAATTGCTTGTAAATTTTCTCCGTAATGCCCTTTCCATTTGCAGCATTTTCTCCGTTAACAATCGTTACTTGAGGTTTATATTTTTTCTTTAATTTTGGTAAATAATCTTCAATTGCTTGACGACCTGGAGCACCAACAACGTCTCCAACAAATAATAACTTCATGTGACTCCTCTTTCTATTTCATCTTCTATTAGTGTAACAACAAATGTTTTGAAATGGTAGTGTTTTGCTGAAAGAAATTCGAATGGAGCGCAAAAAAACTCTTAAAGTCTTTAGGAAGACCTCAAGAGTTTTCAATAACTATTTATACAAATACAACTTGAATTAAAATCATATAAATCATTGTTGGAACAAAAATACTTAGTAAAGTATTTTGCTTCCACCAATGTAACACTACTACACAGGCAATACTAGTGAGTTCTGCTGCCCCAAATGGCGCTTGTGCCCATGCTACGTCTTTGACACAGTAAATAACTAATGTCGTCATAATTGCTTTAGGTAACACTTGCGCAATAAATTGTAAGCGAGGAGGTAATACATCATGATGACGGAACATCACATAGGGAAATAATCTCAATCCGAATGTTACAATCGTTGCAACCATCATGCTTAAAAAAATCATCATTGGTGTCATTTAGATACTTCCTCCTTCAATTTGTGTTTCATATTTCTTTCAAAAATGATCATTAATAAAATGACTGTACAAGCTAGACTTGGTAATAAGAAGTATTTTGGTCCAACTGCAATTAGCCAGAATAAGGCACTACTTCCACCAATTAAGAATGGATAGTAACGATCACTTTGCATGATTTGATTGACCACAATTAGAACGAATAATGCTGTCATTGAAAAATCAATACCTTTTGCAGAAAACGGAATAAAGTTACCTGCAACAACTCCAACCATTGTTCCGAATACCCAGTACACATGATTTAAAAAGGCAAGGTAGACATGAACGTTATCAGAATACGTTCCTTCTCCCTCTTGTTTCATACCAACCATAACAGAAAATGTTTCATCTGATAGGGCAAAGATTAAATAGAAAGCTTTCCATCCTAATCGCTTAAATAATTCAATAAAACTAATACCGTAAAACATCATACGAGCATTGATAAGCAAGGTCATAATCGCAATCATTCCTAGCCCTAATCCAGCATTCATAAAGCTGACAATGGCAAATTGCATTGAGCCAGCATACATAAAAATACTAGAAAAAATTGCCCACCAGCCAGAATAACCATCTTGTACCATTAAAATGGCAAAGGCAATACCTAAAAATAAATATCCAAAGAAAATTGGTAATGATAATTTAAATGCTTGTTTCCACTCTTTCATTCCTTAACTCCTTTTTATTCATATACAAATGACAGTGTACCTAATCTTCTATAAGCTTGCAACTAATAACTATTCTCTATTTTATGAAAACAGTAGTAGCAATAATAAAAAAATACCGACTTCCATCAACCTAAAGTGGTTCTTTTGAACGAAGTCGGTATTTTTTCATTATTTGATTAATTTAATGACAAATATGTTGCTACTACATTTTCAACGGTAAATCCATATTCTTTCATTACAGTATTTCCATTACCGGATGCACCAAATTTATCAATCGTTACTAATTCCCCATCGAATCCTACATAACGATGCCATCCTAGGCTTGCACCCATTTCAATTGCAACACGTTTACGAACTGAACTTGGTAATACAGCTTCTTGATATTCTTTTGATTGTTCTTCAAATCGGTTCATTGCTGGCATTGAAACAACTGAAATATCATGTCCTATTTCTCTTAATACTTTTTGGGATTCAACTGCTAGACTTACTTCAGAACCTGTTGCAATCAGAATTCCTTCTGGAACTTCTCCTTGTTGAGGACTTACAACATATGCTCCTTTATCCACTCCATCAAAGGCTAAGTCTAATGAATGTTCCAATACTGGAAGATTTTGTCTTGATAAGACTAATAGAGATGGTCTAGTTGTATCTTCTAAAGCAATTTTCCAAGAAGCAGCTACTTCATTACCATCAGCTGGTCTAAATACATTCGTATTAGGTGTTGCACGGAATGCAGCTAACTGTTCAATTGGTTCATGAGTCGGACCATCTTCACCAACTGCCACCGAATCATGTGTATAAACATAAATAGTTGGTAATTTAGAAAGTGCAGCTACACGCATAGCTGGTTTTATATAATCAGCAAAAACAAAGAATGTACCAATATATCCTCTAGTACCACCATGTAATAAAATACCATTTAACGCTGCACCCATTGAGAACTCACGTACACCAAACCAAATATTACGTCCAGCATAATTACTAGCTTCAAAATCCTTCTCTGCTTTATTCATAGTATTATTTGAAGAAAACAAATCAGCTGATCCTCCCCAGAATGATGGAATATGTTTTCCTAATTCTTGAATGACTTCTTGGCTTGTTACACGAGAAGCTTTCGCTGGAGTGCCAAATTCATATTTGGGTAAAATTTCTTTCCAGTCTAAATCCCATTTTTGCGAGAAACTTTCTTCGAATTGTTTTGCTAGTTCAGGATACTCTTTACGATAAGCTTCAAACAATTCTTGCCATTCTTGGTAATCGTGTTCACCTGTTTGCACTAATAATTTATCAAATCGATGAGCTACTTCTTCAGGAACTTCAAACGGGGCATAATTCCATCCATAATTTTGTTTCATGATTTTAATGCCTTCTTCTCCTAAAGGAGTTCCATGAATTTTGTTTGTTCCTTGATTTGGAGCACCATATCCAATAATTGTTTTCACTTCGATTAAAGTTGGTTTTTCAGTTTCACCTTGCGCTTCTTCAATCGCTTCTGCGATTTCATCTAAGTCATTTCCATCTTCAACACGAATATAATTCCAACCTTGAGCGATAAAACGGTCTTTTACACTTTCATTAAATGATTTTGATAATTCGCCATCTAATGTAATGTCATTTGAATCGTATAAGACAATTAATTTATTTAATTTTAAAGTACCTGCTAGAGAAGTTGCTTCATAAGAAACACCTTCCATTAAGTCTCCATCTCCACACATCACATAAGTATGGTGATCTACAATTGGAAATCCTGGACGATTATAAGTTGCAGCAAGATGCGCTTCTGCCATTGCCATTCCAACACCATTGGCAAATCCTTGTCCTAAAGGTCCAGTTGTTGCTTCAACCCCATCAGTATGACCAACTTCAGGGTGACCTGGAGTTTTACTATTAAATTGACGGAAATGTTTTACATCTTCAATCGATACTTGATATCCAGAAAGATGTAATAATGAATATAAGAGTGCTGAACCATGTCCACCTGATAAAACAAAGCGATCACGATCAACCCACTTAGATTCTTTTGGATTTACTTTTAAATATTTTGACCATAATACATAAGCCATTGGAGCAGCACCAATTGGTAAACCTGGATGTCCAGAATTTGCGGCTTGAATGGCATCCACACTCATTGTACGAATCGTATCTACTGCTAATTGATCTACTTTATCAAACATATTAACACTCCTATTCAAATGATAAATTTATTTATTTCTTAATTTAATGAAATATTTACTCTGCGTTACGATTATGTAATCCTTTTTCTCGTTGAATTTGTTTCAATTTTTCAGGAGTTACATCGTTTCCTTCTTCATCAACTACTTTTAAGCCTTCAATATGATTTCTCATTCCTCCACGGAATGCTTCTAAATATTCTTGACGTAATAACAATTGTTCATCTTGCTCTGCTTGAGTTAATCCAACTGTTTTCTTCTTACGAGCTAATTCATTGATTCTTTCAATTTTTTTAGGATCTAACATATCAGACTTCCTTTCTAACATTCAATATCTACCTATTTATCATACCATTATTTGGATAAAAAGAAAACAATCTAACATACGAACATTTGTTTGATTT
>NZ_CAUUHX010000053.1:0-12787 GCF_963545075.1 uncultured Granulicatella sp. | reverse complement strand
AATTTTATAGTGCTTTCTTCTATTTTTGAGACTTTTTGCCCAGTCTCTTTTTATTTTAATGTACTTCTTTCTCGTAAGCTTTCAAGTCTTTTAAGAAACTTGCCACAATTAGAATAATAATTAAACCAATTGGGAATGCTGCAATAATCGCAACAGATTGTAAATTATACATTGAATTTTCTGAGAAAATTAATGCAATCGGTAAAATAATAAACACTACTGCCCAGAACATACGAACACGTTTATCAGAATCATGCGTATCTTCTAATGTCTTATAAGAATAAGCAGAAATCACTAAAGTTAACGCATCAAATGTTGTCGCATAAAAAGCAACCATTGTCACAGCTAATAAAATTAACCCTAATTGACTTAAAGGCATAGTATCAAAAATTTTTAAAATGATACCAGCATAATCTGGATTATCCACTAATAATCCACTTGAAATATCTAAACCATGTTTTAATTGTTGTGCTAAACCATAGTTCCCTAAAATGATAAATGAAGTAAATGTTCCTGCAATCCCCCAAGAATAAGCACCTAAAATAGTTTGTTTAATCGTACGTCCTTTACTAATACTACCAATAAAGAAAGGAGTTGCTACACACCAAACCATCCAATAAGCCCAATAGTAAATTGTCCATTTTTGTGGAAAAGATGTTTCACGCAATGGATCTAACCAAGTTGATAATCCAATAAAGTTTTGAGCTAAATTCCCAATTGAACTAAATCCAGTTTCTAAAATATAAACTGTTTCTCCACCTGCAAATAAGAAATAAGCTAATAAAGCAAAGAATAAATATGAACAATAAGTTGCTAATTTAGAGACAGCTTCCATTCCTAATAGCACTGTTGACGTATAAACTAAAGCAATAACTAATAAAATAACAATCGTTGCACCAGTTGAGTTTTCAAATCCAAAAACATGCCCCATTGCTGCTGATAATAAAGGAGTTGCTAATGAGAAAGTTGTTGCAGTTCCCGCAATTAAGGCAAAAATGGCAATTAAGTCAATAACTTTCCCCATCCATCCATCTACTTTATCTTTTAAAATAGGACGACAAGCTTCAGAGAATTTTTGTTTTTCAACTTTACGTACATGTAACATAAAACCAAATGCCGCAGCTAACATAATATAAAATCCCCAAGCAATTGGTCCCCAGTGGAATAATGGGAATGTAGGAGCCCATCTTTGAATGCCTCCTAATTGAGCGACATAATCTTCATTGGCATATAACGCCCATTCACATAAAGAATAGAATAATATATCTGCCGCCATGGTAGAAGTAAAAATCATCACTCCCCATTGGAAAGACGTATATTCAGGCTTTTCCCCTTTTCCTAAAACAATAGACCCATATTTTGAAAAGGCAACATACATACTACAACTAAAAATTCCCACACCTAAAAGTGCATAATAAATACTAAATTGATCTCCTAGCCAAGTACGAATCCCACTTAAAATTAATGATGATTGTTCTGGAATGACTAAAAATAGAACCCCTAGTAATAAAACTCCTAATAAAGGTACTATAGTAGATACCCAGTCAATTTCTTGATGTAATCTTTTTTGCATATTAAACTTCCTCACCTTCATCCAAGATACTTTGATAACTTGGATCTAACTCTAATAATTCTTCTAAATTGTCAATTTCAACAATATCTGTTTTTTCCATTGGATAAATTCCTAATTCATATTCATCTGGATAACAAAACATTGCAACATCATCCCAATAAATTTGACGATTTTGTTTCTCATCAAATTCTTGTTCCAAGTGATGTGCTAAACGTTGTCCATCTTCTCTATTCCAACGAGAAATACTATATAATTGCCATCCATTTTCTCCACCAGTACGTGAACAATGAATAATTTTTTCCTGTTCATCGACAGTCATTAACCACTCATCTGTATGTCCTTGTGACCATACACAGTTATACCCTGAACGAGTAAAGTCTGTATGAAGAATCTCTGGATTATAAATCAATTGATCACTATCTAAAATTACGACATCTTCTAAATATTCTCTTGCTACATATAGAGAAGAAATATTATTACAAGTATCATAATAAGGATTCTCTATAATTGTTAATCCTGGATATTCTTGCTCTAATGGATAGAACTGCTCTTTTAAATATCCAACAACTACATAAATTTCTTTAATACCATTTTTATGTAGTGCCTGAATAACTGTATCAATCATACGAACTCCATTTACTTTTACAAGAGGTTTAGGAGTATGATTTGTAATAGGTCTCATTCTTGTTCCTTGACCTGCAGCCATTAAAATCGCTCTTTTAATTGTATTTGCCATAATTCTCCTCTTTTCACACTTCCTCTAATGTCGATAATACTAATTTAGAATATTCTTTTGCATAACGGTACTGACATAATGAATATTCCCCAAAATCAATTCCTAAACTTCTCTTATATTCGCACCAATTACTCCATAATAATCCTGCACTTGCAATATACGCATAAATTTTCGTACGAATCATTGGAGAAACTTCTCCTTTGAAGTATAAATCGATTAAATGATCCACTTTTTCTTTTGAATATAAGGAATAAATACAAAACATTGCAATATCAACATGAGGATCTTGCATTCCCGCATATTCCCAGTCAATAATTCGAATACCATTATTTGTAAATAAGAAATTATCTGGAACGGCATCAATATGCACAAGCGTTTCTGTTTTATCTAATGTATCAATCCATTTTTTCAATTCAAAAATAGCTGCTTTTGTTTTTTCATAATCTTTAAAATAAGATTTTTCACCATTCCATAAACTTTCATAGAAATCAATTTGACCAAAAATATCAAAACGATGGTCTACTGTTAAGTTTAATTCGTGGAATTCTCTTAGTTTCGTCATACAAGCTTCTACTTCAGCCCAGTTTTCTGCATCACAGTTTGTAGCATCTTCTAAATAAGCTGTAATTTTATAGCCATTTTCTGGATTCATGTATAAAACATCATCACAAATTTGACGATTTTCTAATGCTTGATAAACGTCAGCTTCTTCTTTTCGATTAATTAAATGATCCGTTCCTTCACCCGGAATACGCATAATATATTTTTTATTTTGACATTCAAATAAGAACGAACGGTTCGTCATTCCCTTTTTCAAAACGGTAATATTTTTAATTTCATCGACTTCAACATTGAAACACTCTTGAATAATTGAAATAGCATCTGTTTGCAAGTTCGCAGAATTTCCATCTATTTCTCGCAGTTGTTCATACGTATTAATCTCAATGTATTGTTTTGAATCGACCACTTTAGAAGGAATCATCCATTTATTTTTATCTTGTAATGTACATTCCCAAAATTCATGATCATACGAAGGTTTCTTTGAAAATTCTTGTAATTTCTCTTGAACAGCTTTTGCTTCTTGTCCCATTACATAACAAAGACCAATCATTTGATTGCCTTCTTCATCTTCATCTACCATGACTAATTCTCTTTTACGATTCACACGTACGGTACTTTCAACAGATGTTTCATCGCTAACCATATACCATGAATAGGGTTCAAAATCACTAAATGGATTTTCTTCTGCCCAAATGTCGCATGGTACGATGTAAGTTTTATCCAACGAAGATTTTACCTTACTTAATGAATGTAAATTATTTTTAATTTGGTATTCAGAATTGACGACTAATTGAACATTAAATTCATCAATTAAATATTCATATCTTTCTTTCATAAAGCCAACGACTACTTGAATATCTGTAATACCCACTTCATGCAGATGACGAATCATTCTTTCGATTAAGACTTCTCCTCTTACTTCCAATAATCCTTTTGGAATTTCCGTATTAATCGGAACCATTCTCATTCCAAATCCCGCCGCTAAAATAACTGCTTTCTTTGGTTGATTTGCTGTTATAAATGTTTTTGCTTTTTCACTTAATTCCCCACTTGGAGATAGCCACTTTTCTTCTTGTAATTCTTTTACTACACGATTAACAAATCCTAATGAATACCCTGATTGATTTGCGATTTCTCTCTGATTCAGCTTAGGATTCTTTCGAATTGCGTTCAGAATATCTAATCCTTGAACGTTCATGTAATCACCACTTTCTGTTTTTGTGAACTAAAGATAGTTTACACCCTACTTCCTTAAATAGCAATACTAAAATGTATAAGAAATTTTAAAATAAAAAAAGTGGACGATAACACAAAGTTATCAATCCACTTAATTTAATCAGCTTCATCCCCACTACCCATTTGAAGAATCCGGCTAACAAAATGATGATTATTCTAATTAATACTGTATTACTAATACCCAACACAATAATAGTATAGTTTTAAATTAGACTAAACTGATGACTATCGTATAGACAGAATTTTTAACTTTTTCCAAATCTTTTGGAAATTCAGTCCATTAGATTCTACTTCCATTACTTCGTCAATTGAGTTGAAGTGTAATTCATTTTTAGTCGTGTAATTAATTAATACATATTCATCATTAACGGATGAAAAACGATAATGATTTCCATTAAATTCAAATTCAATACTATGACCTTTTTCAATAATTTCTATTAATAAATTCAATGATTTTAACTGACGATTCATCGCGTACATAGCTATCACCCATACCAAATTAATTGTGAATGAAGAATCATTTACCCTTCAATTCCCTGTTGTTTCTTGATCAAACTATTTCTTTCTAAATCCCCATTTTGTATTAAATAATCATCATTACGGTGCTAAAGGGATTTGAACCCCCGACCTAACGTTTAGGAAACGTTTGCTCTATCCTACTGAGCTATAGCACCCCTCGAGTGTATTTTGTCACAAAACACACGCAATGTCTAGCCTTAATTTCAGATTTTAATCAGAAATTTTCCGTTTAGTGTTTTTCTTTTTTCTTTTTCTCATTCTACGATTTTTCGCTCGATATTCTCCCCATAAAACGAATAAAAATAAAATAGAACCCCCAATAATTACTGCAAAAGCAAACGCATTTTGAATAATATACACTTGAAGCGTTTGCTGTCTTTTTTCAGGTTCCTTAGGTAAATCAGCAAAGCCACTTTCTGCAACGACTTCTACACCCGGATTTTTTTGATTTTCTTTTAAGAAATCTCCTTTTAACGTTACACTCACCTTTTTATTAGCGACTTGCCATTCAGGAGTTTTCCCTTTTTCCATAATCATCTCAAGAGATTGATTCGTTGTTATTTTATGTCCATCAAAATCATGTTCACCTGCTGGTAATATTGTTTGATATGAAAAATGTTCTAATACATAGTTTAAAATCGCATTTCCAAATGTATGTCGAATAAATTCTCCATCTTGATTCGACCAATCTCCTACACCAAGAACAACTTCTACTAGTTTCATCTTATCTTTTTCATAAGTCGCAACGTAGTTAAAAGCTCCATAGCCACTCGAGCCTGTTTTTAAACCATTGACACCTTCGATTCCATATTTAGCACCTGGAAGTGAATAATTATACGTATCGAATTTCTCTTCATAAGGTGTGCCTTCCATTGTTTTCACAACAGGAGAATTCGTATATTGTAAAACTTGTGGATATCGATTCATTAACTCCATTGCTAAAATCGCTAAATCTCGAGCTGTTGTTTGATTCGGTTTCGATGCATCATACCCTTCTGGTTGATAATACCCTTGGAACAATTCAGCTACCGCTCCAGAAGCATTATTAAAATGTGTACGATTCATCCCTAATTCTTTTGCTTTAGCATTCATTTTTTCAATAAATTTTGCAGAATCAGTTGTAATTGCATTTGCTAACATTAGTGTTGCTACGTTTGAGGACGGAACCAGTGTCATTTTCAACAATTCTTCAATCGGATACTCGACACCTTCCACAATTTTATTATTACTAATCGCATATATATTTGAAATGGCTTGGTCTTCTTTTGTCGCAGTAATTTTTTGTTGAATGGATAATTCTCCTTTAGCAATAGCTTCCATCACTAAATATACTGTCATCACTTTACTAATACTGGCTGGATCACGCACTTCATCAATATGATCTTGCCACAAAATTCTTCCTGTGTAGGCATCTACAACAATAGAAGCTTTCGGAATGTCAGCTGGATTAACGTCATAACCTGCATTTTTTGTTAATTCAACAACATCTACTGTTTCTGCCCCAATCATGTTCGTGGAACACCCTATAAATAGTAACGAAACAGTTATCAAAGCTTTCGCTAATTTTCTCAATTCTTCTCCACCTTTGTTCGTGTAATCTCAAAATGATTATAGCATATTTAACAACACAAAAAAACTGCAAGAGAAATGTCTTCTCTTACAGTTCGCAAATGATTTCTTATACAGATTCAATTTTTGTAATTCTTACTTTCATATCTCCACCAGGAGTTTGGATAACAACTTCGTCATTTAATTTCTTACCAAGAATTCCTTTTGCAATTGGAGAATCATTTGAAATTTTTCCTTCGATAGGATTTGCTTCTGCACTTCCTACGATTGTATAAGATTCTTCTTCACCATTTGGTAATTCAATAAAAGTAATTTTACGTCCTAATGAAACGACATCTTTTTCGACATTATTATCATCGATAATTTCAGCAAAACGAATCATTTTTTCAAGAGTTGTAATTCTTCCTTCAACAAAGGCTTGTTCATCTTTAGCTGATTCGTACTCTGAATTTTCAGATAAGTCACCATAACTACGAGCAATTTTAATACGCTCAACGATTTCTTTACGTTTAACTACTTTTAATTCTTCCAATTCAGCTTCTAATTTAGCTTTACCTTCAAGTGTCATTGGATATAATTTCTCAGTCATTTGGCTTCTCCCTCTTTTCCATTTTACTGTTTTGACAGTGGTAAAAACATACCATTTTATGAAGAAGAATGCAAGCATTATTTATAAATTTCTATGAATTTTATGCTAAATCACTTAAAATGGAAGCAATTTTTGTTGTCATTAAGTCGATTGCTACAGCGTTTGAGCCACCTTCAGGGATAATAATATCCGCAAATTTTTTCGTTGGTTCGATAAACTGATGATACATTGGTTTTACAACTGTAATATATTGATGAATAATCGAATCCAATGTTCTACCACGTTCAACCATATCACGTTTAATACGTCGAATAATTCGAATATCATCATCCGTATCAACATACACTTTAATATCCATTAAATCACGTAATCGTTCATCTTCTAATATCAAGATTCCTTCAATCAAAATGACATCTTTTGGTTCTTGATGAATCGTTTTATCACTTCTTGTATGATTTTCATAATCATAGACCGGTTCATCAATCGATTCGAAATTAATTAATTTATTCATATGTTCAATTAATAAATCCGTATCGAACGCAAATGGATGGTCATAGTTTGTTTTTAAACGTTCTTCAAACGGCATATCACTTTGGTCTTTATAATAGAAATCTTGGTCAATTTTTACAATACTTAATTCTGGAAAATGATCCAAAATTTTTCTACTAACAGTAGTTTTTCCACTACCTGAACCACCCGTTACTCCAATAACAATCGGCTTCTTTTTCATAAATTACTCCTTATCAACGTATTTAGCTTTTAATGCTAAGTGTTCTTCATATGTTTTTGCAAAATAAACTTCTTTTGTTTGAATATCTGCTACGAAGTATTCGTAATCTGTTTGAGCTGGATCTATAGCTGCTAAAATTGCTTCTTCACTTGGACTGTTAAACGGTCCAGGTCCTAGCCCTCTGTATTTATATAGATTATATGGAGAATTTACTTCTAAATCTTTTAATGTTACGACTTCTTTATGTTCACCTAGAGCATAAAGCACAGAAATATCTGTTTGTAACATCATATTCTTTTTAATACGATTATAAAATACACTGGCAATATTTTGACGGTCTTCTAATTTATATCCTTCTTTTTCTAGTAAAGAAGCCATCGTTAAAATTTCATGAACATTATAATCTCCTTGAGAAATTTTTGCATAATATTTTGATAAAATACTATCTGTTTTAGCAACCATTTCTTCAATAATCATTTGTAAAGTTTTATTTTCGTCTGCATCATAAGTTGCAGGATATAAATATCCTTCTAAGAAATATCGAACATTTTGTGCTTTTTGTGCATCTTTAAATAAACGTGGGAATTTTTGTACTAATTGATCAATGAAAGCTTGTTCTTGTACTTTATTCATAAAGTCTTCTTTAGAATATTTCGTAGATTTTCCCACTTCTTCTGCAATTCCTGTCAAAGTTTCCCCTTCACGCACGACAACTTTTGCAACATTAGCAGATTTATCTTTACCGCCATCTGCTAATTGTCCTAAAATTTGATCAATATCCATCGATGGAGATAATTGATAAAATCCTGCTTTAAATCCGGCTACATTTTTAAATTTAATATAGAAATTAAAAATTTTTGAATTACGTATAAGCTTATTATCTTCTAAAATTTTAGCAATTTGTTTTACGGATGATCCTGCTGGAATTTCTACTTCTACTGTTTGAGTTTGTTGAGAATTAACAGGCTTTAATGCACTTGAAACATAGTAGTATCCATATACTCCTCCACCAATCACAATTACTGCCAATATAATGGCGAATAATCGTACGATATTTCTTGTGATTTTAGATTCTTTCTTTCGGATAGCTCTAATTTCATCATTTTCATAAATGAAACCTGCTTTAAAACGGTCCTTTTGTGACATATAATTCCTCCTTTTAACTTCGTTGTCATTATACATGAATTCATATAACAATTGAAGACTAGGAGTTCTACAATTATGTTACAAATTCTATCAAGATATACTATGGAGACAAAATAAACTTGACACTGTGCCATGAGATTTGCTCAGGAAATTTCGAGACCTTAGGCTCGAAATTTAGCAATGAGACAGCAAAGCTGGCTGCTTGCGTCCTTCGCTACAGTAAGGCAAGTTCAATTTCGCCTCCTAAAAAGAAGAAGACACCAAATAGCATCTATCAGGCGTCTTCTCACATCATTATTCTTCTTCTTCATCTAAGAAAGTATTTAAAACTTCCTCAATCATATCCCATTCTTCATCAGTTTCGATAGGAAGTAAGTCTCCTTCAGTACCATCTTCAGCTTCAACATAAGAAAATGCTTGAAGTTCAACTTCTTCTCCCTCTGGAATTCCTGCTGGGTATACTAAAACATATGATTTACCAAAATCTTCTGAATCGAAAGTAAATAAAACCTCGTGTAAGACTTCATTTCCTTCTTCATCAATAATTGTAATATGTTCATGTCCATCATGTTCATGTGTATGTTCTGTCATTACGTTTCCTCTTTTCTATTTAATATTTAAATCTAAATAATTTTGTAAAATGATGACGGCTGCTAACTTATCAATCACTTCTTTTCTCTTTTTACGAGAAACATTCGCTTCCTCAACAAGCATTCTTTCTGCTTGCATTGTTGTTAACCGTTCATCGTGAAAAACGATTGGAATTTCTATACGTTTTTCTAAACTTCTACCATATTTTTGTGAAGCTTCAGCTCTTGGTCCAGCTGTATTATTCATGTTTTTCGGCATCCCGATAACAATCTTCTCAACTTCATATTCTTTAACCAATTCCACCACACGGTTAAAGCCAAATTCACTTGCAGCTTCATTAATCGCAATCGTTTCAACACCTTGAGCAGTCCAACCTAATGGGTCACTAATCGCAACCCCAACCGTTTTACTGCCGACATCTAATCCCATTACTCTCATTAACAATTTCTACCTGTCGAACGAATATAATGGCGGATTAATTCTTCGATAATTTCATCACGCTCGTGACGTCTTACTAGATTTCTAGCATCACGATGTCGAGGAATATAAGCTGGATCGCCAGATAATAAGTACCCAACAATTTGATTGACTGCACTATAACCTTTTTCGTTTAATGCATCATAAACAATTGTTAGTGTCTCTTGTACTGTTTTTTCATCTTTATCATGAAAGTTAAATAGAACTGTTTCATCCATTGAACTCATATTAACACCTCATTTCTTTGTATCTTCATTCTACTAAATTTTAGCAAAAACTACAATCAATTCGATAGAGATTAAACTTTCCTTAAAAAATGAAGTAGAATGGATCACATTCTACTCCATTTCAATTGAATCATTATGCTTGAGCTAAGAATTCTTCTACCGCTTTTAATGCAGCTGGAATACCTGCTGGATTTTTACCACCCGCTTGAGCCATATCTGAACGGCCACCACCGCCACCTTGGATATGTGAAGCAATTGCTTTAATAATGTCTCCTGCTTTAATTCCTTTTTCATTAGCTTCTTTTGAAACTGCAGCTAATAAGTTCGCTTTTTCGCCTTCATTCGTTGCTACGACGAATACATCACTTGCTGCTTTTTGTCTCCAAGTATCTGCTAATTGACGTAATTCATTCATATCTTTGTTTGGTAAGTGAACTGTAATGAATGAGTAGTTTCCTGCTGTAGAGACAGATTCGAATAAGTCTGCTACTTCAGATTTCATTAATTTAGCTTTTAGAGCTGAAATTTCATGTTGAGCTTCTTTTAATTCTTGTTGTAAGTGAGAAACTCGTTCTGGAGTGCTATCTAATTGAACAGCTTTAACATCGCTAGCAATTTGTTTTAATAACAATTCATGTTTTGCTAATAACTCAAATGCTTCTTGACTAGTTACAGCTTCAATACGGCGAACTCCGGCACCAATACCTGATTCAGAAATAATCTTGAATAGACCAATTTCTTGAGTATTTGAAACGTGAACCCCACCACATAATTCGATAGACCAGTTTGCAATGTTTACCATACGAACTTTATTACCATATTTTTCACCGAATAAAGCCATTGCGCCTAATTTTTTCGCTTCTTCTAATGTAGTTTCCACAGTCACTACATCTAAAGCTGCCCAAATTTTTTCATTTACAATACGTTCCATTTCAGCTAATTCTTCAGCTGTTACTTGACCAAAGTGGCTAAAGTCAAAACGTAAGTATCCTGGAGCTACTAATGAACCTGCTTGGTTAGCATGTGTTCCTAATACTTCTTTTAATGCTTGATGTAATAAGTGAGTTGCAGTGTGGTTTTTAATTAATTTAGCACGTTCTTGTTGATCCACTTCTAATACATAAGTTGAGTTTAATTGCATTGGAGCAACAACATCAATTGTGTGTAAAGGTTGACCATTTGGAGCTTTCTTCACTTGAACAACAGTTGCAACTACTTGACCTGATTCATCTTTAATCACACCATGGTCAGATAATTGTCCACCCATTTCAGCATAGAATGGAGTTTGATTGAAGACAACTTGTACTCTTGTGTCTTCTAAAGCAGATTCTACTAATTCATCTTTAAATACAATCGCACTTAATAAACCTTTTTCAGTTGTACGGTTATATCCCACAAATGTACTTTCCACTGTAATATCACGTAAAACAGCTGATTGAACATTCATAGAAGTTTCTGTATTACGAGCTGCACGAGCACGTTCCTTTTGTGCTTTCATTTCAGCTTGGAATCCTTCTTCATCCACTTCATAACCATTATCACTAGCATATTCTAATGTTAATTCATAAGGGAATCCATAAGTATCATATAGTTTAAAGGCATTTTCACCTGATAATACAGTTTGATTTTGCTCTTTCATTTCAGCAAATACTGTTTCTAAAATTGCAAGTCCATCATGAATTGTTTCTTGGAAACGATTTTCTTCATTTGCAATAACTTTTTGAATGAACTCCATATTTTCAGTTACTTCTGGATAGTAACTATGCATAATGCTTGCAACAGTTGGCACTAATTTTGTTAAGAATGAACCTTGAATGCCTAAACGTTGACCATGCATTACTGAACGACGGATTAAACGACGGATAATATATCCACGTCCTTCATTTGAAGGTAAAGCTCCGTCACCAATCGCAAAGCTAACGGCACGAATATGGTCAGCAATAACTTTAAATGAAACATCTAAATCTTTCGAAGTATTATATTTTTTACCAGCACTTAGTTGTTCTAATTGTTGAATAATTGGCATGAATAAATCTGTTTCAAAGTTTGTTGGAGTATCTTGAATAACAGAAACAACACGCTCTAATCCCATCCCCGTATCGACGTTTTTATGTGGTAATGGAGGATAAGTTCCATCTGGCATATGGTTAAATTGAGAGAATACTAAGTTCCAAATTTCTAAGTAACGTTCGTTTTCTCCTCCTGGGTAGTTTTCAGGATCATCTTCAGCTAATGTTTGATATTTTTCACCACGGTCATAGAAAATCTCAGTATCTGGTCCACATGGTCCAGCACCGATATCCCAGAAGTTATCTTCTACTGGAATAATATGGTCTTCTGGTAATCCCACTTTTTCCATCCATAATTGTTTTGTTTCAGGATCTTTTGGATAATAAGTTACATATAAACGATTTGGGTCTAATGCTAACCATTTTTCACTTGTTAAAAATTCCCAAGCCCATGGAATGACTTCTTCTTTGAAGTAATCGCCGATTGAGAAGTTCCCCATCATTTCGAATAATGTATGGTGACGAGCTGTGTGCCCTACGTTTTCGATATCGTTTGTACGAATACTCTTTTGAGCATTTGTAATACGTGGAACTTCTGGCGTTTCAGTTCCATCGAAGTATTTCTTAAGAGTGGCAACCCCTGAGTTAATCCATAATAATGTTGGATCGTTGACAGGAATTAAGCTCGCACTTGGATGCACCTTATGTCCTTTTTCTTGGAAGAAATCAAGGTACATTTGACGAATTTCGCTACTTGATAATTTTTTCATCTTCATTCTCCTTCTTTTTGTAAATAAAAAAACTGCCCCATTGCTGCAAGGGCG
>NZ_CAUUHX010000052.1:0-13121 GCF_963545075.1 uncultured Granulicatella sp. | reverse complement strand
AGCAGCCTCGCAAATGCGAGTCTCATTGCTAAAATTTGAGCCTAGGGTCTCAAATTTTCCTGCGCTAGAAGCCAGTTGGCTTCTAGTGCCCATACTACAATGAGAAGTCTTTTTTCTGTTCTTGGGAATGACATTAGGACGTTGGAAACGAGATTTCTTAGAGATGGTAATTGCTTATATGTTTTTGGAATCGCCTAAAAATTGTAACTAGTTAGGCAAATGGGAAGATAAAAGTCGGTTTATACAAAATATGAATATATCTTATTCTTAGGAATACTGTAAAAATTTAAAGTTCTAACTATTATATTGACAGAAATAAATTTTTTTTTTTTTGTTATATATTTTATGCATAGGATTTCCTCTAAAAGTGGAATAATGGGGGATAAAAATTTTATAAAAATAAAAGGAGAACTTTTAATGAAAAAAAGAACTACATTAATTACGCTAATGGTAGCTTTGTTTACAGTTGTTTTAGGACTGAATTCAATTCATGCTGAAGAAAATTATAGAACAGTGATTACTGATAAAATTTGGTGGAATAATGATTCTCATGGTACGAAATTTGAGAAATTTGGAATTACATATATAGGTGATGTGGCAAGAAATAGTTGGGGAGTATTTTATTTTACAGAGTCTGGAGAACTTGCTTTTTATTCTCCTGAAACTGGTAAAACACTAGATCAAGTTAGTTTTGAGGGATTTTTTCAACTAAAACTAGGTAAAGGTCCATTTGAAGGTGGAGATCATCATTTTGGACGTTATATTGCAGGTATAAACTATTTAAAAGGATATACTTCTCTAGATAAAATCAAAGCTGCAATGAATAAGCCTAAAGGAACAACATCTGCTACACCAGTTAATCCTGCGGATCAATACAAACCAAATGATTCAACTCCAGCTGTTCCAGCTAAACCTGCCAATCAATATAAACCAGATGATTCAACTCCAACTATTCCAGCTGAACCAAAAACACCAAAAGAAATTTTCCAACCTACAAGTTCAATAGTTGCACAACCAGCTCCAAAACAAGGTTGGGTTCAAGATAAAGGGAATTGGTTCTACTATGACCAACAAGGTCGTCAAAAATCTGGTTGGGTACAAGTAGGCGGAGCTTGGTACTACTTAGCAAGTGATGGGAAAATGCAAACAGGCTGGGTAAATCAAGGTGGCGTATGGTACTACCTAAATGGTTTAGGCGCAATGCAAACAGGCTGGTTAAACCAAAGTGGAACATGGTACTATTTAAACGGTTCAGGTGCAATGCAAACAGGTTGGTTAAGCCTAAGCGGAACATGGTACTATTTAACAAGTTCAGGTTCAATGAAGACTGGTTGGTATCAAGTAAGCACTAAATGGTACTATTCTTATGGTTCAGGTGCTTTAGCAGTAAGTACTACTGTTGATGGATATTATGTAAATGCTAACGGAGAATGGGTTTAATTGAAATTTTTCTTTCGTTAAAAAGCCCATTGTTAGCTAGAGTAAATAGAAGAAATCCTTAATCAATAAAAATCAGCTGAAGAGCTTCATAGAGCCGTTCAGCTGATTTTTTATTTTAGCAAAGAAAATGAGAAAAGATTTTTAAAAATTGTAGTATTAGGACGCCAGCAAACCTTCGGCTTCTAGTGCCCATACTACAATGGGAAGTCTTTTTTCTGTTCCTAGGAATGACAATGGGACGTTGAAAACGAGACTTCACTTTTCTATATTAAAAAATCTTTTTTTCATCTTTTCTTACCTCAAAATAATCACTAAATTTAAGTTCAAAATCAAAAACTATACTCTCTAATTTTTTATGAGAAACGACAATAATGGTTTTATCAGAAAAGTTATTTATAAAAACTTTCCAAATTTTACTGAATGTAACGGGATCTATTGCACTAAAAGACTCATCAAAAATTAATATGTCAAATTCTACAGCCCTGATTAACAGTCTTGCAAATTCAATTAGTTGCCTTTCACCACCAGAAAGAGTATTAAAATTTACCTCTTCATAAAAACGATCACAAATTGTTTTAGGGAAATTATGGATATCCAATAATTCTATTATTTTTTGATCTGAAATATTCTGATTTAATCGTATATTATTTATAATTGTATCGGAAAAAATAATTGGGGTTGTTTGGCTATACCAAATATTATTAAAATAACCTTCCTGCTGCCTTACGAAGTTAGATAGAAACGAACTTTTTCCAATTCCTACTGCACCTGTGAATAGATATATTTTCCCTTTTTTTAATATTATATTTTTATCCAGCTTAGAATTACCATAAGAACCACTTATTATTTCAAAATAGTCTTTTTTCTCTAAAAGTGATTGTTTATGCTTTTGTTTCCTATCTTTTACATTTACTAGTTCTTCGAGTGTATCGGCTTTGATATTAATACTACTAAATTTTACAGACAGTTGAATCAAGAGTGTCATTGCTGGTATCATCCAGATGCTTATTTGATAAATAGAAACTATACTACCAATGCTTTCTCTGCTAATAAGGTATGATCCCAAACAAACAATAATTACAACCATAGAACTGTTTACAAATTTAATAACTGAGGTTATTAATTGCTCCAATATATTTCTTTTCCTAGATAAAGCAATTATCTCATCATTAACTTTATTTATTTCATGTATAAATTTATAATTCAATTTTTCATTATAAAAAGATTTAATGCCTAAATCATCCAGGTTCTGGGAAATTGATTGTAAATGAATCATTTTATTTATTCTCATATCTTCAACTACTATCATTTTTTTGTAAAATATACTAAATAAAAAAAACACGCTAAGAAATATTATAACTATAACTAAAAAAATTATGATATTCTCTATCAATATGTAAATCATTCCTAATCCAATAGTAGCAAGACACCACAATAAGCTGCCAATATCTCGATAAAAAAAATAACTAATTTCATTTAAACCTTTCGAAATATAGTATAAATATGCACTGTCATTTTTTTGCGTAGTTAATGATCTATTTACAAGTCTATCTATAAGGCTTAAACTATTATCCAATATAAAACTTGAAATTTTCAGGTCTAAAGATATTAAATAGTTGGTAAAAAAAGGAATAATAGCAACTATTCCCCCTAAGAAAAATAATGAAAATACATCAAACTTAGGAATACTATAATTTATTGCATATTTTATAAGTATTGCTGGAAATAATAACACTATTGATCTTAGTAAGACAATCAATGAAATGAATAATAGCTTAAATATATTACTTTTCAATAAAATCTTCGATATTTCTTTCATACTAAACCTCTATGATGTCTGTTATTGTTCTTGATGGTACTATTCCTTTTTCTAAATGAGTAACCTCAAAAATGCATCTATCAGAAAAATACTCAACAAAAAATTCTTCAATGCGCTTTCTGACATTTTCGTCAACATTAGCACCTAACTCATCAATTATTATAACTTGCGCCTCAAAATTAGTTTGACGAATAAGATTGATAATTGCTTTTTGTCCCGTTGATAAATCGTTTTCTTCACTTAAATTTGTATTTAATTCTGGAATAATATCTAATAACTTAGAAAATTTAGATAGATCATCTCTCATTAAATTTTCTTCAACAGTACCTTTTATAAATGTAAAGTCTTGCGGAACAAACATTTTATATTCTTTTTTAAAATATAAATCATTAAAATATAATTCTTTACAAAGCGTTGATTTTCCCACACCATTTTTACCCTTTATAAGAAAGTATCCATGTACATTATTGTTTAATAGACTAATTATCTGATAAATTTTTGATGGTTTTTCTTGGGGGTCTTCCTCTTTTAGTCGCTTTATCAAATTATATACTTTAGAATATGATATTAAAATTTCTTGAATAGATGAAATAAAAGTCATGGTATATTTAAAAGGAGAACTAAAATAACTTAAGTAAGTTATGACTGATACTAATTCACCAATTGAAATTTCTCCAGAGATAACTTTTATACCTCCTAAAATTATAATAAGTCCTGGTCCAATAGAATCAATGGTTCTAGGTAATAACTTCGTTTGATTAGTTGATAAATTAATTTTAACAGTTAACTCATTGATTTTATCTGATAGAGAATAAACTTGTTTTTGTATATAATTGCCAGAATAAAGAAAATATGATTTCTCTTTATTGGTTATATATTCTTGTGTAAAAACTTTTAGAATTTTCTTTTTCTCTCTCTGTTCAATTTGTAACATTTTTTGTTTCTTCACGAGTTTGCTAAATGGTAAGAAATATATTGAATACAATATGGATAAGGTCAAAAATAATATTGGAGAAATTAGGTAAATATTTATCGCTGCAATTACAAATCCAATGACCGTGACTAATATTTCTACAAATGACTCAATTGTGAAATTTTCAATATTTTGTAAATCATCATTAATAATTTGCGTAAACTCACCTTTTTTTATACCATCAATTTTTTTATAGTTCTTATAATTCCAAAAAGAATATAAATAAGTTCTTAAAGCACCTACGGCGGATACAGTAAGTAATTTTATTCCAATCAAGCCTATTCTACTACAAATAAAAGCCATTAAAATTAGCAATAAAATACCACTGAATGTACTATATACTGATACACCAGACTGAATTGAATCAATTCCGCGTCCAATTTCCTTAGGAACTATCCCTTCTAAAATAGAGCCAATAATTAAAAGAACAAAGGCTAGTATAAAACTCCCAATTTTTCTCACACTAAACATTCTAATTTCTCCATCAAATAAATTTTTTTATGATTCTGGTAATTTTGATAACTCATCATTGAATCTAGTTAAATCATTTTTTCTGTAGTGCTCATACTACAATTTCTCATTAATCACTTGTTCGATAGCTTTAATGACACCATTATTTTCATTCGTATCTGTTACAATGTCGCATAGATTTTTCACTTCTTCTGTGGCATTTCCCATTGCAATTGCTAATCCTGCGTATTGAAGCATTTCGATATCATTAGCAGCATCTCCAATTGCGGCAATTTCGTTTCGGTTAATGTTGAGTTTTTGAACTATTTTTTTTAGTCCGTATGCTTTATTGACGCCTTTTTTTAGGACTTCGATTAAATATTTTTGGCTACGAACTACATAGAATTCTTCTCTCCATACATCTGGAATTACTGTTTCAAATTCGTTTAATTTTTCTTCGTCTCCAAGTAGTAATATTTTATAAAAATCTGTTGTTAGAGATTCTTCCATTGAAATTCGTTTGATTTCTCCATTGATGATTTTTACGTCATATTCCATCCATTCTGTTGGTTCTTGGTCAAAGGAGTAGTAATAATCAACTCCGCCTCCCATTACACTAATATCGTAATTTTTTCCAAGTTGAATCCATTTTTGAATAGCAGCTGAATCTACAAATGCATCCATGATACGATTTCCTGTTTGGCTTTCATAAATATTAGCGCCATTTTGACTAATAATATAATGATTTTCTTCAAGATAGCCTAAGTCTTTTAAGTATGGGCGAATCCCCGTTTCTGGTCTGCCTGTACATAAGACTAATAAAGTTTCTGTATCTTTTTGATGAAATTCTTTGAAGTATTGTTTCGTTTCTTCTAGTAATTGTTTCTTAGAATTTAACAGCGTTCCATCCATATCGATGGCAATTAGTTTAATCATTTTATTAACTCCTTTATAAACAGTAATCCCATTTTAACATAAAAATACCGACCTCTAAAAGTTCGTTTTTGGAAGTCGGTAAACTTTATATTATTCATTTTCTAAACGTTCAAAGGCATCGTGGATGACTTGTTTTAGGGCAGTAGCGGATAAGTCCATTTTTTCTTGTTCAGAGTCTGCTAATGGGATTTCGATAATTTGACGAATACCATCTCGTCCAATAACGGCTGGAGCTCCGATATAAACATCATCTTGTCCATATTGTCCTTCAAGATAAACAGATAATGGGAAGATAGCTCTTTCGTTATTTAAAATTGCTTTTGTAATTCTTGCTAAAGTAGCTCCGATACCATAGTAAGTAGCACCTTTTTTCGCAATAATTTCATAAGCAGCATCTCTTACTTGGAAGAATACTTCTACTAATTTTTGTTCATCTGTTTCAGGATTTTGTCGAACCCATTCATAAATTTGTAAACCACCAACATTGGCATGTGACCAAACAGGGAATTCAGTATCTCCGTGCTCGCCTAAAATATATCCGTGAACATTACGAGCATCAACGTCGATTAATTCAGCAATTGCTTGACGGAAACGAGCACTATCTAATGCTGTACCAGAACCAATTACTCGATTTTTTGGTAATCCAGAAAATTTCCAAGTAGCGTAAGTTAAAATGTCTACAGGGTTTGATGCAACTAGGAAAATTCCATCAAATCCACTAGCCATGATAGGATCAATGATTCCTTTTAAGATTTTTAAGTTTTTGTGTACTAAGTCAATACGAGTTTCGCCTGGTTTTTGAGCAGCGCCTGCTGTAATACAAATAACATCTGCATCATGGCAGTCTTCGTAGCTTGCTGCATAGATTTTTTTTGGAGAATTAAATGCTAGAGCGTGTGATAAGTCTAAAGCATCTCCTTCTGTTTTTTCTTTTGCAATATCAATAATTCCAAGTTCTTCAGCAATTCCTTGAAGTACAAGTGCGTATGCATAACTAGAACCTACAGCACCATCTCCGACTAAAATCACTTTGTTACTAGCTTTAATTGTTTTTTCCATTGTATTACCTCCTTATTCCTTCGTGGAATAACTATTCATAGTATAGCACGATTTGATTTGTGATACTTCATCCGAAGTTTTGAAAAAAGGAATTTTTTTCCAATGCTGATGTTTTCGTTTTCATCATCTTTCATTTGCGGTCAAACGCTGATTTTCATACTTTTAAAAAAGTAGAAAATATATGTGAAGAACTTATCACAGCTCTATCTGTTTATTAATTTTTCGATTTTTGAACAGTTTGTGATATACTAGGTAGGACTCAAGATAGAAATGGTGTGACATTATGAAGTTAATTATTGGATTAGGAAATCCAGGTGCGAAATATAAGGGAACTCGTCATAATATTGGGTTTATTACCGTTGACGAATTTGCCTATCAAGAAAATTTAGAATTTAATCAAGCATTATTTGATGCAACCTTTACTCAAACTCATATTGATGGAGAAAAAGTCATTTTAATGAAGCCATTGACGTATATGAATTTATCCGGTCAAGCAGTTCGTCCATTAATGAATTATTTTAAAATTGGAATTGAAGACATTGTTGTTCTGTATGATGATATGGATCTTCCAGTTGGGAAAATTCGTTTACGTCAAAAAGGCAGTGCCGGTGGACATAATGGGATTAAGAGTATCATTAGTTGCTTAGGAAGTGACCAATTTAATCGTATTAAAATTGGGGTAGGACGACCTGCTCCAGGTAGAAGTGTAGTTAATCATGTATTAGCTAATTTTGAAAAAGAAGAACAAGAAGAAATTTTAGCTTCTGTGGATAAAAGCGTAGAAGCGTTAAGAGATTGGATAAAAGGCGATAACTTTATTCAAACAATGAATCGTTATAATTAAATAAATTTGAGAAAAGGCTGGAGCGAAAGTTTCAACCTTTTTAGTGCCTATATCAAAAGAAAGGAAAAGATATGTTACCGTTAGGAATTAGTAAAAAACAAATCCATAGTTTTAAAGAATGGATAGAAAACCTTCCGATGATGCAAAGTCAGTTAGTTTTAGGATTAACTGGAGCAGCGAAACATTTAGCTGTAGCAAATGCCTATGATAACTGGAAGGGCCCATTAGTCGTTGTAACTCCTACGATGTTACAGGCGACTCAATTATATGAAGAATTAGGACAATGGTATGAAGAGGAAGTATATTTATTTACAGTAGAGGAATCTTTAGCTGCAGAATATTCCATTCATTCTCCTGAAGTCGTGAGTAATCGAATTCGAGCTTTACAGTTTTTAGCTAGTGGAGAAAAAGGAATTGTAGTTGTTCCATTATCAGGAATTCAAAAGCCATTAGTACCGTTAAAAGTATGGAAGAATAGTACCATTGAACTAGTCGTTGGTGAAACACAATTAGAAGTAGAAGATTTAGTAACGAAACTAGGACGAATGGGTTATCGTCGAGAAGCCATGGTAGCTACACCGGGAGATTTCTCAGTTCGTGGAGGAATTGTTGATATTTATCCATTGGATCAAGAACATCCTATTCGTTTAGATTTTTTTGATGATGAATTAGATTCATTACGTTATTTTGATGCAGAAACTCAACGCTCACTTGAAATGGTGGAAAATATTGTTCTTTTACCTGCAACTGATATTCCATTTGAATATGAGAGAGTATTTGAGGCAAAATCCAAAATTCAAAAAGCGTATGAAAAAGATATAAAGAGTAGTGAATCAGAAGAACGTACTCAATTATTAATGAATCAAATGAATCACTTATTAGCACAATTAGAAGAAGGAGAAATTCCTCCTAAAATTTCTTATTGGCTCGAATTATTTTATAAAGAAAAAACATCGATTTTAGATTATGTGTCTAAAAAAGGGTATTTATTAATTGATGATTATGCTCGTATTCAAGAAAAACAACGTTCGCTGCATGAAGAAGCAGGATTATGGAAAATTCATCAATTGGAATTAGGGATGATTGCTAGTTCGATTGACATGATTTTGGAAGGGAAAAAGGTATTAAAAGATTCGACATTACCAAGAACCTATTTCTCATTATTCCAAAAAGGGTTAGGGCGATTAACGTTTGAAGCCATTCATAATATTCAAGAACGTTCGATGACACAGTTTTTCTCGCAAATGCCAATGGTAAAAGTAGAAGCAGATCGTTGGGCAAAACAAAAAGCTACAGTAATCGTAGTGGTGGATCATTTAACGAGAGCTTCAAAAGTGGAACAAACTTTCCATGATTTTGATATTCCAGCAATTATTACAAAAGAAGTACAAGAAGGAATTCTTCAAATTATGGTCGGTTCCTTCAGTCATGGATTTGAATTACCACAAGATAAGTTTGTAATCGTTACAGAAAAGGAACTATTTAATAAATTAACGAAGCGTGCTCCAAGAACTCAAAAAATTTCCAATGCGGAAAGATTGAAGAGTTATACAGAATTAGCAGTTGGAGACTATGTTGTCCATGTCAATCATGGGGTTGGTGTGTACCAAGGGATGGAAACACTGGAAATTAATGGTGTCCATCAAGATTACATGTCGATTCATTATCAAGATGGAGGGCATTTATTCGTTCCTGTACATCAAATTAAATTGGTTCAAAAATATGTTTCTTCGGATGCAAAAGTTCCTAAATTAAATAAATTAGGAAGTAGTGAATGGGCAAAAACGAAGCGCAAAGTTGAAACTAAAATAGAAGATATTGCGGATGAATTAATCGAATTATATGCCAAGCGTGATGCAGAAAAAGGATATGCCTTCAGTAAGGATACCGTTGAGCAAAAAGAATTTGAAGATGCTTTTCCTTATTCGGAAACTCAAGACCAATTAAGAAGTATTGAGGAAATAAAAGCGGATATGCAAAAAGATAAACCAATGGATCGCTTACTAGTTGGAGACGTTGGTTATGGGAAAACAGAAGTTGCCATGCGGGCAGTTTTCAAAGCTTTAATGGATGGAAAGCAAGCGGCAGTATTAGTGCCAACAACAATTTTAGCGGAACAACATTATGAAAACTTTATTCAAAGATTTGCAGATTATCCGTTCAAAATAGGATTGTTAAGTCGTTTTAGAACGAAGAAAGAACAACAAGAAACAATTGAAGGATTGCAAAAAGGGCAAGTAGATGTTGTGATTGGAACGCATCGTGTTTTATCAAAAGATGTGAATTTCTTAGATTTAGGATTATTAGTCGTCGATGAAGAACAACGATTTGGTGTAAAACATAAAGAACGATTGAAACAATTGAAATCTCAAGTCGATGTTTTAACACTAACAGCTACTCCAATTCCAAGAACACTACACATGTCGATGTTAGGAGTACGTGATTTATCCGTTATTGAAACGCCACCTTCAAACCGTTATCCTGTTCAAACTTTTGTAATGGAGCAACAAGCTATGACCATTCAAGATGGAATTGAACGTGAATTAGCTCGAGGAGGACAAGTCTTTTATTTATATAATCGTGTGGAAACCATTGAGAGAAAAGCAGATGAATTACGTCAATTAGTTCCTGAAGCAAGAGTTGGAGTCATTCATGGACAAATGAGTGAAACGACGTTAGAAAATATTTTGTATCAATTTATTGAAGGCGAATATGATGTTTTAGTCACAACGACAATTATTGAAACAGGGGTAGACATTCCAAATGTAAATACTCTCTTCATCGAAAATGCAGATCATATGGGATTGTCTCAGTTATATCAATTACGTGGAAGAGTAGGACGTTCCAATCGTATTGCTTATGCTTATTTAATGTATCAACCAGATAAAACTTTAACGGAAGTTGGAGAAAAACGTCTGCAAGCAATGCGTGATTTTACTGAATTAGGGTCAGGATTCAAAATTGCGATGCGAGATTTATCCATTCGTGGAGCGGGGAATTTATTAGGAAAACAACAGCATGGATTTATTGATTCAGTTGGATTTGATTTATATTCTCAAATGTTGAGTGAAGCAGTATTGAAAAAACAAGGAAAAGCTGTTCCGACGATGGAAGACTCAGTTGAGATTGATTTACAAGTGGATGCTTATATTCCAGCTACTTATATTCAAGATGAGCGTCAAAAAATTGAAATGTATAAACGGATTCGTTCGATTGATAGTATGGAAACATATCATGAATTATTAGATGATTTCATTGATCGATTTGGAGAGTTCCCTGATGAAGTGAGCTATTTATTAGAAGTTGGAATGCTAAAATATTTTGCAGAGAAATTATCGATTACTTCAATTAAAAGAAGTCAAAATTCAATCGTCGTTTCTATTGCTCAACCGGTAGCTCAACGATTAGAAGGAGTTGCCATTTTTGAAGCGCTTGGGCCAGTGAAATTACCTGCTCAAGTAACGAAAAAAGGTACAACTTTACAAGTATTGCTCAATGTAACAAATCAACCAACTGATTTATGGTTAGAGCAAATCAAACTTTTCTTAGAAAAATGTTGTGAAGTTGTAGAAGTGCAAAAAGAGGAAAATGAATAAGAATAGAGAGGGGGATCCAATGGTTAAATCGAATAGACAGATGATGCAAGGAGCGTTGGTATTATCACTAGCAGCCTTCATTGCGAAAATATTAAGTGCCGTTTATCGAGTTCCTTTTCAAAATATGGTTGGAAATACTGGGTTTTATGTTTACCAGCAAGTATATCCCATTTATGGAATTGGAATGACCTTTGCTCTCTCTGGTTTTCCAGTATTTGTTTCAGCATTAATTGCTCAGTATCGTTCGGATTATGAATTATTGCCGCTTTTAAAAAGATTATTTTGGATTTTAAGTGGATTAGGAGTAGGAGTCTTTTTACTGCTCTATACACAGTCAGCACTTATTGCTTCATGGATGGGAGATGCTTTATTGTCATCTGTCATTCAAAGAGTTTCGTGGATGTTTTTAATGATGCCATTTTTGGTCATTGCAAGAGGTTATTTCCAAGGAACGAATCGGATGGTTCCGACAGCTGTTTCTCAAGTAATGGAACAAGTTGTTCGAGTGAGTGTTATTTTATTAGCAGCAAGTTTTTATGAAAGTCTTACGAATGATTTATATATAGTGGGAACTTGGGCAATGTCGAGTGCGGTCATTGCAGCAGTGATGGCAACTTTTGTCTTATTATATTATACAAAATCAGACTCCTTTGAAACTTGGAATGGTAATCGTGTCATTGAACCACAAAAGATTCAATGGGGAGTATTGTTAAAGAGATTAGTCATTGAAGGTGGAACTCTATGTTTATTAAGTTCGATTTTAGTATTATTCCAATTGATTGATTCATTTACCTTATTTAAAGGGTTAGTAGAACAGGGAATGAGTCAAGAAGTTGCCAAAGATTTAAAAGGAATTTTTGATAGAGGACAACCACTGGTACAATTAGGAATGGTTGTTGGAGTTGGATTTTCTTCAAGTTATTTACCATTATTGAGTCGTAGTTATACGAAACAACATTTAGAAGAATTCAAACAATTGAAACACTCACTCTTAAAAATGACAATGGTATTTTCAGTTGTGGCAACAGTAGGATTGTTAGTCATTTTATCAAGAGTTAATCATATGCTTTTTGGGGATATTCAAGGAAACGATGTGCTGAGTATTTATATAATCAGTATTGTGTTAGCGTCTATGATGATGGCTTACCACGGGTTATTACAAAGTACTGGAAAATATTCCATTACGCTTATAGCATTATTTGTCGGACTGATTGCTAAGGGTATCGGCAATCTGTGGTTCATTCCTCTGTTTCAAACATTAGGAGCTAGTATTGCGACGATTTTAGGGTTATCTGTGATGTTAGGAATGATTTGGATGCTGAGTGGAGAGTGGAAGGCTTCGTCAAATAAACAACAGTCAACGATTATAAAATTAGGAATTGTATCGATTGGAATGGCAGTCGTAGTAGGGATTTTGAATATTTTATTGGAACGCTATTTCCCTTCTGGTGATTCTCGAACAAAAGATACTCTGATTGCATTATTACTAGTAAGCGTAGGAATGATCGTATTTTTAATAGGTGCAATTCGTATAAAATTATTTACGATTCGTGAATGGTTGATGATTCCAAAAGGGAAATCACTATTAAGATTTACAAGAAAAAGGAAATGAGGAGGAGAACAGGATGAGATTAGATAAATATTTAAAAGTATCTCGATTAATTAAAAGAAGAAGCGTCGCAAAAGAAGTAGCGGATAAAGGAAGAATTACCGTCCAAGATAAAGTGGCAAAATCTTCAACAGATGTAAAAGTAGGAGATATTATTACCATTCAATTTGGAAATAAGACCGTAACCGTTCGAGTAGATGCGATTCTAGATTCAACTAGAAAAGAAGATGCAAAAGAAATGTTTACAATTTTAGAAGAAAAACAAGTAGTAAAAACAGAAGAGTTTTAAAACGGAGAAGAGAGAGTTGATTCGTCAACCTCTCTTATTTATTTAGAAAAACGGTTGTTCGACAAATCCTGTTGGTGAGAAATCACCGACAGGATTTTTTACATGC
>NZ_CAUUHX010000051.1:0-13913 GCF_963545075.1 uncultured Granulicatella sp. | reverse complement strand
GCATGTAAAAAATCCTGTCGGTGATTTCTCACCAACAGGATTTGTCGAACAACCGAAAATTTGAGACCTTAGGCTTAAATTTTAGCCAAGAGACCCGTTAGGGGCTACTGGCGTCCTAATACTACTATTAAGGAAGTCCACTTTCAGACGTACCCTAATTTATATCCGTTAAATGAGAATAGACTTCCTATAGTAGTATGAGCAGTATCAGCCAAATTGACTGATACCGCAGGAAAATTTGAGACCTTAGGCTCAAATTTTAGCCAAGAGACCCGTTAGGGGCTACTGGCGTCCTAATACTACTATAAAGGAAGTCTATTTCGAATCTATTGGTTCCAAACTGATTGGAATTCAGCTTTAGAAGCTTCTAACACTTTATCAACGCTTGAACCATTTACATCACTGTAAACTTTTTCTTGAACCTTAGTGATTTCTGCATAAGCAGAGTCAGCATTTTCAATTACAGGAATTGAGAATAATTCTTTTTTACCTTCAGCCATTGCTGCTGGAACTTTAGAATTAGAGTTTTTGTATTCAGCACTTTCTAACACTTTAGAAACTACTGGAATGTAACCTGTAGCTTGTGCCCAAGTTAATTGAGACTCAGGAGAAGCTAAGAATTTTAAGAATAAGTAAGCTGCAGTACGTTGTTCTTCAGAAGCACTTTGGAACATGTAAATATCTGTACCTTGTTGGATGTTAATTTTCTCTGGACGAGGAGCTACACCATATTCATATCCAGCTTCTTTAGCACCTTTAGCTACGAATGATTCACCCGCAGTTGAACCTACATACATTGCAATTTGTTTGTTAGCAAATGGTCCTGACAAGTATTTATCTGAACCAGCTGTACGGAAGTAACCTTCTTTAATACCATCAGCATAGTAAGAAACTACTTCTTTTGATTCTTTACCAGTAATGTCTAATTCTTTATTGAATTGAACACCTTTGTTTACAATACCAGTTGCATAGTAGTTGTTTAATGAGTCAAAACCAGCACCTACAACTTGGTGATTTGATTTTTCATAAATTGTTTTAGCTGCTTCTTTTAATTCATCTAAAGTAGTTGGTACTTTAACACCATACTCTTTTAATAAGTCAGCATTGTAGAATAATACTTCTGTTGATTTGTTAAATGGGATACCATATTGTACACCATTGATTTGAGCACCTTTTAATAATTCTGAACGAATTGCAGCATCATCTTTGATACCAATAGTTGAGTTTTCTAAGTAAGGTTTTAAATCAACTAATTGATCTTGATCTGCAGCATTCCATAACCATCCTGGGTATGCTTGAGTAATTGTTGGTAAATCTTTTGGTGAAGTTAATGTAGAGTTAATTTTAGCTTGTAAATCTTTATATGAAGATTGGTTTTGTAACTCAATTTTCACATTAGGGTTTTTAGCCATGAACTCCTCAGTTAATTTCGTTAGAGTTTCCTCTAATTTACCATTTAAGGCATGCCAGAAAGTAATTTTTGTTTCCTCTTTTACTTCTGTTTGAATGTCTGTTTTAGTTTCTTTTTGTGAGTTTGATGCACCATTGCCGCAAGCTCCTAAAACTAAAACTGATGTTGTCGCAAGTGTCGCTTTTACTAAAGATTTGAATTTCATAATTGTTCTCCTTTTTCTTTTATAGTTTTACAACACAATTTTTTCGCCACGATGTGGCAATATTCTTTCACCATACGGATTCTCCAATAATTCTGGTTTCAAGGTATGGATAGGAACCAAAAGTTGGGGTTCGATCATTGCAATAATACGGTCTAAATCCGCAGGTTTTGCATGACCTGAACAAGCGATTTTCACAAATTCGATGTGATGTTTCGCTAGTAAATCTAGAAACACTTGATAATTTGGATCAAAGTCACCTAACGGTTGAGCATCACAGTGAAGGTATAGTGTTCCTTCTTGTAGTTTATCAAAATCATCCACTACTTGCCAGAAATACTCCCCTTGATCGTCTATTAGTGTTTGATAGGAAACTTCTAAATCATGATTTAATTCTGGAATACGGTTTGCTTCATTCGAATAATAGAAATGAGCATTAATTCCAAATACTTCTAGTAGCAAAGCTGCCATATGAGCTTCTAATACTACAGTTCGTGGAGACTGCTCTACAATTTTTGCAAAACGTTCCACATTCGCTGGATACCCATTAAAGGCTATCGGACGGTTTGGATTTTCTTTTTGAAATTGAACCACTCTTTCAATGACTTCTAATTCATTTGCTGGTTTAATTTCTTTTGGATCAACAGGTCTTTCCGGGAAACTAATCGTTACCCCTTCCATCATTAACATCTGAGTATGTTTTGCTTTTTTACAAAACTCAACCGTTGCTTCAGGAATATAACCATGTAATCTCAAATCACCTGTATAGGTAATGAAATGATCTGGAGTTCGAATTAATAAGGCACTAGCTCCATATGCATCATGGTCTACTGGAACAACTTCAATTGTAATGTCACCAACAGTTACGACTGCATTTGGTTCTAATCCAATCATTTCTCTCGTAAAAGGAGATTTTTCAAACGGCGTTGGTAATAAAAAATCTCCATTACGATTCAAACTATTTAAAATCATTTTTGTTTCTTTTAATGTATACAATGGAATAGCTGGGTCTAAGTAATTAATCATTCTTGAATGATCTAAATGAGCATGTGATAAAAATACTGCTGTATTTTCATACTCACCCGTTTCTTCTCCATCGTACTCATATCCCAAACGTGGATCATAGACATGATTTAATTTGGGGATAATCCCATATTGAATCAGTGTTTGTAACTGTTCATCTGGCAAATCTAATTCTGGACGAAACTCAGTTCCGAAGTCAAAGAAAATATGAGAATTCCCATAACTAACTTCAATAACTGTCCCTCCTATTGTTAGAATTCCGCTATGGAATGTAACAACGGTTTTATCCTTTGATACCATTCTTAGCAACCCCTCTAATAATTTCTTTTCTAAATACGAAATAGATAATCAAAATAGGAACTACTGTCAATGTTGCGGCAGCCATTTGTAATTGAACATCACTACCACTTTCAGTCGTGAAGGCTGATAACCCGTTGTTTAATAGACGGAAGTATTTAGTGTTTGTTGCAAGTAATGGCCATAGGAATGAATTCCAGCTCATAATAAATGTTAAAATTCCAACTGTTACAAGCGCTGGCTTACACATTGGCACTAAAATTCGACGAATATATTCTAAATCAGATGCACCATCAATTTTAGCTGCTTTGTAGAATGTACTTGGAATTCCACGAAGATAACCATTTAGATAGTAGATATAGAAAATACTAGTTAAAAATGGAAGGATTAAAGCTAGATAAGTATCTAATAATCCTAATTGTGCAATTGTTTGATAGTTTGTAAAGATAATTGATTCATAAGGAACCATTAATAATGAAACCATCACTAATGTCACAATTTTTTTATATTTAAATTCTAAGCTTGTTAACGCAAATGCTGCTAATAATGAAGTAATAACTGTTGCAGCAGTTGTAAATAATGATACAAATAAAGTATTTGCAAAGTAGCGTAAGAATGGCGCTCTATGGAATACTTCAATGTAGTTTTGCCATTGCAATGATTTTGGAATTAATGTTGGTGGAATACTTGTAGCTTCCGCATAGGTCATTAACCCTGTCAAAATCATATAAATAAATGGGAACACGGTAATGATTGATAAAATAACAATCAGTGCTAATAATAAATAATTGATTACTTTTTTCATGATTAACCCTCCGCTCTTCTCAAGAATTTATTTTGGAAGAAAGTAGCAATCAGAATAATCACAAATAAGATTACAGTTGCTGCCATCGCAATCCCTGGACGACCAGCTACATGGAACTTGTCGTAAATATAGTACACGGCAGTTGTCGCACTATTGGCAACCCCTGGTGTTCCTCCAAATAATGCATATACTTGCGTATAAACTTTGAAGGCACCAATTAAGTTCACTGTAGATAAGAATGCAATTGTTGGTACTAATTGAGGGAATGTAATTCTCCAGAAAATTTCTTTTTCTGTAGCACCAAACATTTTCGCAATTTTAAAGTGTTCTGGGTCAATATTTCTTAAACCAGCTAATAAAATGATGATATTAAATGCAAGCCCTGTCCAAATACCAAAAATAATTAATGTTGGCATACTCATATTGACATTGTCTAACCAGTTCACTGCTGGAATTCCTACTAAACCTAGTAAGAAGTTGATTAAACCGTAACTTCCATTAAAGAAATAACGGAACACAATCCCAATTGCGATTGTACTTGTAACATATGGCATGAAGAAAATTGTTTCAAACACACTCTTATGTTTTACCTTTTCAAAGATAATCCAAGCAATCACAACTGAAATACATAGTGCAACAGGTACTACAACAAATGCATATAAAGCTGTATTTAGTAATGCTTTATGAAACACTGGATCTGCTAAAACTTTTTGATAGTTTGATAAACCTGTAAATTGAAGTTTTAACAATGAACCCTTTTGGAAACTCATCCAAAATGAACGAATTAATGGGTAAATATTAAATAGCAAAATCACACCTAATGACGGAAGAAGGAAAAACCACGCCTTTGGTTGATTCTCAGGATTATATTTTTTCATTAGTATACACGTTCTCCATTTTGATCGAATAAGAATAACTTATGTCTTAGAATGTCAAATGAAAGTGTGTCTCCTTCTTCAATCTTATGTTCCACACTTACGATTGATTTAATATCTTGTTCTCCTAATGTAAAGTGTAAAATACGTTCACGACCAATTAATTCAACAGCCGAAACGGTTACTGTAAATAAGCCATTTTCGCTTGGAACTAAATCTTCAGGACGTAATCCTAAATAATAATGTCCGTTCTCTAATCCTTTACGGAAACGACTTTCTACTAATTCACCTGCTTGTAAAGTAAACGCTGGGTGAGTAATGACACCATCTTTTACATCAACTTCTGAAATGTTAATAATAGGGTTCCCTATAAATTTAGCTACAAATAAATTATTTGGTTCTAAATATAAGTTTTGAGGGTCATCATGTTGTTGGATAACACCTTCGTTTAATAAGATAATTTTATCACTGATAGATAAAGCTTCTTCTTGGTCGTGAGTTACGAAGATAGTTGTAATCCCTACTTCTTTCACTAAACGACGAATTTCTTCACGAATTTTTAAACGTAAACGAGCATCTAAGTTACTTAATGGTTCGTCTAATAATAATACTTCTGGTTTTTGAACTAACGCACGAGTAATCGCAACACGTTGTTGTTGTCCCCCTGATAAAGTACCAGGTTTTTTCTCTGCTAATTCCTCGATATTTGTTAATTGCATGTATTCTTCTGCAACTTTTTTAGCTTCTTCTTTTGAGATTTTCTTTTCCCCTACTGTTAATGGGAACATAATGTTCTCTAACACTGTCATATGCGGATATAACGCATAGTTTTGGAATACGAATCCAATATTTCTATCTTTTGGTTCTGTATTAATAACAGAAGATTTTTTAAATTGGATATCTCCACCAGTTGGTTGTAATAACCCTGCAATCATATTTAAAATAGTTGATTTTCCGCAACCACTAGGCCCTAATAAGCATACTAAATCCCCTTGTTCAATTGAAAAATTAACGGATTTTAATGCTTCAAAGCCATTATCGAATACTTTATTTAAGTCGATAACATCAATCATGAGTAAACCTCCAAATTTCTTTACTTGAATACATTCTAGTATACCATGTTTTGCGCTTTCATGCGATATAAATATTAAGTATTTTTTAAAAAAATATTTTTTATACGAATTTTTTCGAATAATTACCGAAGAAAAAACTCATAAAAAAACGTCTCTAGCTTTCACTAAAGACGTTTATTTTTATTATCGATTGATAATTTTGAAGTATTCTCTTGAAGTAATTTTGTAAACTAAGAAGTAAGCAATCATAAAGACTCCAGCTACTGCTAACATTGTTAAAGCAATAATACTTCCCTTAATTCCAAAGATAAACACGATTTTACTCACCATATTATACGATAATGCAGTGTGTAAGAATGCTGTCAATAATGGTAAGAAGAATACAATTAATACTTGACGATTAATCGATTGATGAATCATTGGTTGATCAATACCAATCTTCTTCAAGATAACATAACGTTCACGGTCTTCATATCCTTCAGAAACTTGTTTGTAGTAAATGACTAAGACCGCTCCTACTGAAAAGGCAATGGCTAATAATATTCCTAAGAATAATAGAGAACCATAAAATTGGAATAATAATTGAGCAATTTCAATTTTTCCATCAATTCCTCCAGCAATGTCTGATTGTTGATATGCTTCTAATTCTTTTTTCTTCTCATCATCTGTTTGACTAGATGTATTCCATAATGCAATATAGTGTCTTGTATAGGCACGATATCCTGCATCGTTATCTTTACTGTAATATGGAACAACTTTTGCCATATCTTCTTCATTTAAAAGTCCAATATAAGAATGATTGGTTATATTCGGATTTACAATTAATCCTGCAGCAAATTTATTCACTTCGATGACTTGTCCAATTGAAAAAGTATTTTCTCCAACTGCTACTTGAGTAAAGCTAGGTTTTGTTTTCTCAGTATATTGTTCTCCAATCACCATTTCTCCAGGTTTAACAGTAATATTTTCTCCAGTATTACGATTATAATCTTCCACGGATACAAGAACGACCATTGATTCTGGAAGAGCACCTAGTTTTTTAACGTTTGTATCTAATACATTTCCTTCTTGATTTCCCCCTGTTAAAATATAAGAGTACTCAAAATAATCTGTTACTTTTGAAGAAGCACTTGCCGCTAATTGTTTCGCCTCTTTTGAATATTCTGCTGTTTCTTCAGGATTACGATACATATTTCTAAAAGTAAAATCCGTCGGACTTGTTCGATTAATGACTTCCTGTGCACCAAATTGTAGTGAACCAGTCGTTCCAAGAGTTACAAGAACCATTGTTGATAAAATACAAATACTTGCCAAGCCCATCGCATTTTTTCTCATTCTAAAAATTAAGTTAGAAACTGAGATGAAGTTAATTGGGCGATAGTAGAATGTTTTACGATTTTTTAAGAAACGTAAAAGTGCAATACTTCCAGCATCAAATAAAATATAAGTTGCGATAACTACTAAAATAACTGCAACAAAGAACCAACCTAACGCTTTAATCGGACTTTCAATTGATTGAGAAATATAATAAGCAGATCCTAAAATCGCTACCCCAATTAGAGCACGAATACTTAAGAAACGACCTGTTTTTTCTCCTGATTTCTTTTCACGTAATAATTCTAATGGACGACTAACTCTAATTTTAATCGCATTTAAAATCATTAAGAATACAAAAATTCCACTAAATAAAATTCCAATGATAATGACTGATGCAATTTGGAATTCATATGAAATTGGAACGTTAAAGCGCATTGCTTTTAATAATAAGGCAAAGGCTAATCGATTGAACAATACTCCTAATACAAGCCCTACAATTAGATTTATTACTGCAAACAACAGCATTTCAAAAACTTGTAACAATTGAATTTGTGAGCGACCCAATCCTAAAATGCTATATAACCCAAATTCTTTTGAACGATTTTTCATTACAAAGCCATTCGCATAAATCATTGTTAAGGTAGAGACAAGTAACATAATCACAACACCAAATCCTAATGCCATGACTACCGTATTTCCACCATTACTTTGTAAAATCGTTTTATTTGTAGAGAGTGCCAATAAAATATACGTAATGACCATCATCGTAATAGAAGCAATCGAAAACGGAATATAAAGTGTTCGATTTTTCTTTAAATTGGATACTGCTAATGAACTAATTAATTTAAACATGACTCTCACCTCGATTAGCCATTACTGTTAACGTATCAGAAATTGCTTCAAACATTTCTTCATCTGTACGTTCCCCTTTAAATAATTGATGATACAAGATTCCATCTTTTATAAATAATACTCGTTTAGCTCGACTAGCGGCTAAAGTACTATGCGTTACCATTAAAATCGTTTGACCATTTTCATTTAATGTGTCGAATACATCTAAAATATTGCTTGAAGATTTTGAATCTAAGGCTCCTGTTGGTTCATCCGCTAATAGTATACTTGGATCAGCCATCATTGCACGTCCAATCGCCACTCTTTGTTGTTGACCTCCTGATAATTCATAAGGATATTTTTCTAATAATTTTTCAATTCCTAATAAAGCAGCAACAGGTTTTACTTTTTTCTCCATTTCTTGAACAGTTTTCTTCGCTAGTACTAATGGTAGTAACATATTATCTTTAACAGATAATGTTTCTAATAAATTGAAATCTTGGAATACAAATCCTAAATGATCACGACGAAACGCTGCTAATGTTTTGTCTGGAATATTTTGAATATCTAATTGATTCAATAATACTTGTCCTTTTGTAGGTCGATCTAATGTGGCTAAAATATTTAGTAGCGTTGTTTTACCAGAACCAGATTCCCCCATAATAGCAACATATTCTCCCTTTTCAACGCTAAACGTAATATCTTTCAACGCCTCTACTTGCATCGCTCCAAATCTTGTATGATAAATTTTTTGTACTTGTTTTACATCTAATAATGTCATGTCAATTCCTACTTTCTCTTTGATTTGTATTTATTCTATCAAATAAAATCGATGCATTCCTATATTTTAGCTATCATTTTCTGTTTGTTTCTTACATTTTTGTAAGAAAGAAATTTATTAAATTTTGAAGTTTTTGCTTTTAAAAAAGTGATAAAAATCGTATAATATAGTTGTAAAAGTAATGATTATTCGTTACTTAAACAATATAATAAAATGATTAATTTAAATAATCATTTTACTTATTTTTCCTTTTTTATTGTTGTGATTTCCGAAAAGAACCTCATTCTTTTCGTTAATCTTCGCTTTGATTGGCAGAGGTATTCTAAAAATAAACAACCATCATACACTTATGCCAGAAACTCTGCCAACAAAGTTTCCCACCTACCAACTCAAACTCCGTTTGAATAGTTAGGTGGGTTTTTTATATAAAAAATTCCATTAATTTCTCCATAAAAAAGACGAGACTCTCATCTCGTCCTTCAAAATTCTTCTTATTGTACTTTTAAAATTTGTTCTTTCGCATGAATTAATTGTGTAATCATTGCACAGTATGGAGTTGGAATACCGTATTCTTGTCCACGTTTCGCAACAAATCCATTTAAGTAATCAATCTCAGTAAAGCGATGATTTTGCATTAAATCTTGGTGCATTGATGGATAGTGTGCACGAACTTTATTTGAAGCTGTATAAACATAGTTTTTCATTTCAGCTGCATCAATTTTCACACCTTCATGATGAGCCACTTCTACGAATTCATGAATAATTTGCTCAACGATAGCTTCTGCTGTTGTTGTATCAAACACTTCTCCAATATTCGCATCTAAAATAGCACATGTTGCATTCATTGTCCCGTTTACACATGCTTTTCTCCAAATTGAGAATAATACATCCTCACTATAACTTGCATTTAATCCTGCTTGATTCATTACAGCGACTAATTCTTCTGCAATTGCACGACCGCTTGCTTCTTCTACTGCTTGAATTTCAACAGTTCCTGTTCCACCTAAACGAGCCACACCTGGACCATTCAATCCTGCAGTCCAAATTGTTACACCCATAATAATGTTTTTACGTGGAACATATTTTTCCATTGTATATTCATGACCTAAACCATTTAATAAACATACAACTTTTGTATCTTCATGAATAATTGCTTTGATTTTTTCAAGCATTTCCCCTAATTTCATTGATTTTGTAAATGCAATAACCACATCTACTTCTTCATGAACTTCTTCAGGTCTGTAGATTGGAATTTGTAATGTATCTGTTGTATCCCCATCTACTACTTGTAATCCATTTGTACGAATTGCTTCAATATGTGCTGGCCATTCATCGATTAAGACAACATCTTGTCCTGCCTTTGTTAACATATATCCAAAGCGACATCCCATTGCTCCCGCACCTGCAATTGCAATTTTCATTATAATTCCTCCTTATTATACCGTTAATTTATAATCTTCCGGTTGAATCCATTGTACCACTTTTTCGAATACATGGATAAAGAAAATGTTAAAAATAATAGGAGCCACTACGAAAATAGCTGCTACTAATAAAATATTACCTACTGTCCATCCATTTTCCATTAAGTTTAACGCATAGATTGGGCCTACTAAACCACTAAATCCAAAACCAGCACTAGCAGGAGTTCCTTGAATAGAAAAAACTGCTGCTAAAATACCTAGTAATGCTGAAGAACATAACATTGGTAATAAAATTTTTGGTTTTGCAATCACATTTGCCATTGACATTTTTGGAGATCCAATAAAGTGTGCAATACAAGTTCCTACTGAATTCACTTTTAATCCTGCAACTGCTAACCCAAAACCTGCTGCACAGATTCCTAAGTTCGCTGCACCAGAACCAATTCCTGATAATCCAATCGCTAAACCAATTCCTACTGTTGTAAATGGTGAAACAATTAAAATACAGAAAGTCATCGCAATTAACATACACATTAAAATTGGTTGTAATGTTAATAAGAATTCTACACCTTGACCAATTAAAGCTGTAATTTTAACAATGTACGGTTGAGAAAGTCTACCAATTCCTCCAATTACTACTAATGTAACCGTTGGAATCACAATAATCGAATAAGCTTTCGCTTTATCCCCAATCCATAAAATAAATGCTGCTGCAACGGCTGCCGTTACTCCCATTGTAATAATATCCCCAGTACCAGCGAAGACTACACCTTTAACATCCGGATTAAAGCCCGGAGCTCCTCCTGCAAAAACAGTTGCTAAAGCAATGGCACCTGATTGAATTGGAGTAAATTTAAAGAAATGTCCTACCATTAAACCAATAATCGCACCCATCATAGTATTAGCCACTTGAGTTGCTTGAATAATTAATTGTCCTTGAGGAAATACTGGTAATAACGCTTTTGTTAATTCACCTAAAATTGCCCCAGGAATTAAAGTTACAACTACCCCTAATGCTAAGGCATTTAATACGGTCATTGTAAACTCTTTTGCTGAATAAGTTTTATTTGTATCCATATTCATTCCCCTTTCTTTTGAATGGACTCATTATATCATAATCTTTCTGAAAACAAAGTAATATTTTCAATATTTAGTACGATATTTTCATGATGAAAATTGCACTCGATATACAAATATAACACAAGGCAGATTGCCACAAGGTCGGATAGAACTCACTAAAATGAAATAATATACTAATTCCAATAATAAAAATAACCATTGGAAGTGAATGCAGAAAAGAGCTTACTCCAATTCTAATGTCTCTTTTGATATCCTTACGAATCCATTCATTAGTATAAGAATCTATTATTTTTGGATAAATCAATCCATAATAAAGTTGAGAACTGCTTAATATGATTAAGAGTAAGGATAGCAAATGATATAAATCTAATTCAGTAGCATTTTCAAATACTAAACTTGCTAGTCTATTGGATAGTATCATAAGACTAACAACAAAACAAATAATCAATAAACATGCCCACCAATACATCTGTTTTGAAACTGAAAGAATTTTTACAGTATCTTTATCAGAAACTAAAAATCCAAAAATCTCATTTGCCAATACTAGCCCAGCCATATTTAAATACCATTGCACTTGATTTCCCAACTGCTGAAAAACAAACAATAACATCATAATTCCCAACAAGGTCCATAAAAATGCCGTTTTATCGGATAATTCTTTTTTATTCATAAAAAAATCCTCACCTCAACCTTTTATTTATCCGAAAAAATAAGAAAAGACTTCCTATAATTGCATGAACAAGAGACTCGCATTTGCGAGGCTACTGCCGTCCTAATGCTACTATACAAAGGAAGTCTCATCTCATACGCCCTCTCATAATTATCCGTCAAATAAGAAAAGACTTCCTATAGTAGTATGGGTAGTATCAGCCACACGGCTGATATTACAGGAAACTTCGAGACCTTAGACTCGAAGTTTAGCCATGAGACCGCTAGGTCTGCTGGCGTCCTAATGCTAATATACAAAGGAAGTCTCATCTCACACGTCCTATCATGTTTATCCGTAAAATAAGAATAGACTTCCTATAGTAGTATGAGTAATATCAGCCATTCCGGCTGATATTACAGGTAAATTCGAGACCTAGGCTCGAATTTTAGCCATGAGACCGCAGGTCTGCTGGCGTCCTAATACTACTATTAAAGGAAGTCTAATTCGAATATCTAAGCTTGGATTAAAGCCAACGCTTCGTTTAAGTGTACAAGGCTACGTTCTTTGCCTAATAACTCAATCGTTTGACCTAAAGATGGACCATGAGTTTGACCACTTGTTGCCACACGAATTGGCATAAATAAATTCTTACCTTTTACACCAGTTTCTTTTTGAACAGCCTTAATTGCTGCCATCACACTAGCTTCATCAAACACTTCTAAAGCTTCTAGTTGAGATTTGAATGCATGAAGTACAGTTGGCACTGTTTCACCTTGAAGTACTTCTCTTGCTTCATCATTTTCCACAACGAAGTCTTTTTGGAAGAATAAACTTGAAATAGAAACAATCTCATTCATGTAGCTCATTTGATCATGATATAACGCTACTAATTTATTCGCCCAAACTTGTTCTTCTTCACTCAATGTTTCAGGTAATAAACCAGCTAATTGTAATTGTTGAATTGCTAATGGAGCAACTTCTTCTAATGGAGTTTTCTTCACATAAGTATTGTTAATCCATTCTAACTTCTTAGGATCGAATGCTGCTGGAGATTTACCAAGACGTTTTTCATCAAAAATTTGAATAAATTCTTCTCTTGAGAAAATTTCATCTTCCCCTTGTGGAGACCATCCTAATAAAGTAATGAAGTTGAACATTGCTTCTGGTAAATAGCCTAAATCTTTATATTGTTCAATAAATTGTAAAATAGACTCATCACGTTTTGATAATTTTTTACCAGTTTCTGTATTAATAATTAATGTCATATGACCAAATCTAGGAGTATCCCATCCAAATGCTTCATAAATCATCATTTGTTTAGGAGTATTTGCAATATGGTCATCCCCACGTAATACATGAGTAATTTCCATAAAGTGGTCATCCACTGCTACTGCAAAGTTATACGTTGGCATACCATCACGTTTTAAAATAACAAAGTCGCCACCTACACTACCAGATTCAAAAGTAATTTCACCTTTAACAATATCATCAAAAGTATATGTTCTATTTTGAGGAACTCTGAAACGAACAACTGGAGTACGTCCTTCTGCTTCGAAAGCATCACGTTGTTCTTGTGTTAAATGAGCATGTTGCCCACTATAGTGTGGCATTTCTCCATTTGCACGTTGTGCTTCACGTTCTGCTTCTAATTCTTCTTCAGTCATATAGCATTTATAAGCTTTATCTTCAGCAATTAATTGTTCAATTAATGGATTATAAATATGTTCACGTTCTGATTGACGATATGGACCTACATTTTTTGGTTTATCTGGACCTTCATCCCAGTCAATTCCTAACCAAGTTAAGTTTTCTAATTGACTTTCTTCCCCATGAGCAATATTTCTTTTACGGTCAGTATCTTCAATACGAATAATAAATTCTCCACCGTAATGTCTTGCGAATAAATAATTAAATAGAGCTGTTCTTGCATTACCAATATGCAAATGCCCTGTTGGACTTGGTGCATAACGTACACGCACTTTTTCTGCCATTTTTAATAACTTCCCTTCTATTTTGTCTATCGTTTCTATTGTAAAACTTTTTCATTAAAATTGCTATGACTTTAACGTTTTTTCTTTAAAATTCTAGCTATACGTAAAGTTTCAAAGTAACTTCTAGTTAAGTATCAAAACTAGAAGTTAGTATGAG
>NZ_CAUUHX010000050.1:0-13920 GCF_963545075.1 uncultured Granulicatella sp. | reverse complement strand
TACTCGATGGCACACAAATACACAATCACCAATTCGAAGATATAAAGACTTATGTTACCAGTATTGATGTATTAGCTGCATTAAACGATGGCATACAAGTCATTATTGAAATCCAAGTAGCTTATCAATTTGACTTTATTAAGCGTTTATGGTTATATCTATGTAACCAAGTGACTAAAAATGCAGATGAACATAAAAAAGATGGAGTGGAAACACATAAACTCGCAGAAGAATTATTACCTGTGTACACCATTGCCATCACAAAAAAAAAATATTTTAATGACGAGGAAATGATTCATGTATTCTGCTTCAAAGAAAAAAATACAAACGATGAATTGAAAGTTTATTTTAAAGGCTTTAAAGAAGAACAAGATTTAGCCTTAATGGCATTTTTAGAATTAGAGAAGTATAATAAAGATAAGATACAAGAATACAAAAAAGTTAGATGGATTGAGTTTTTTGGGAACCAACCCTATACACAAAGTCCGGAGAAAATTTTGGAACAAGCGGATCGAATTGTGAGCCGAATAGACTGGACAAAGGAGGAACGAAAAATGTACGATGAAAGAACAAGATATCTCCAAGCATATTCAAGTTTTTTAGCCACTATAGAAAAAGATAAGAAAGATGCAATAAATCAAGCTATGACAGAAGGAATAGCGAAAGGATTAGCGGAAGGAAAAGCACACGGTATCGAGCACGGAAAGAAAATGATGATTATCAGTTTGATTAAAGATGGTCTTCTCTCTAAAGAAGAAGGTGCAAAACGATTAAGCATTTCCGTATTTGAATTAGATGACTATTTGTCTACTGATGAATAGTAGAATAACAATATTTTAAGACGACTTCGGTCGTCTTTTTTGTTACAAAATATTCCGGAAACTTCAAAATCCTAAGCTCTAAGTTTAGGCATGAGACCGAAGGTCTACTTGCGTCCCCAGCTACTATAAAGCAAAGTCTATCTCTCAAACGTACTCTCATAAACATCCGTCCAAATAGAAAAGACTTTGCATAGTAATATTAGTGATATAAGCAACATTGCTGATTATATCACACGAAAAATTGAGACCTTAGGCTCAATTTTTAGGCATGAGACCGAAGGTCTGCTGCCGTCGTTTATTACTATAAAGCAAAGTCTATTTCTCAAAACGTACTCTCATAAATATCCGTCCAATAGAAAAGACTTTGCATAGTAGCTCAAGCGATATAATCAGCGACTGCTGATTATATCACGGGAAACTTCGAGACCTTAGGCTCGAAGTTTAGCAATGAGACCGAAGGCCTGCTTGCGTCCCTAGCTACTATATAGCAAAGTCTATTTCGTATTTATTCAGTCTAAATCAAGCTGCCCTGTATACAATTGATAGTACACGCCTTGTTTTTCCATTAAACTTTCATGGTTCCCACGCTCAATAATCTCACCATGGTCCATTACCATAATCACATCCGCATTACGAATCGTCGATAAACGATGAGCAATTACAAACGAAGTTCTACCCTCCATCAATTGATCCATCCCTTTACTAATCAACGCTTCCGTATGACTATCAATCGAACTAGTCGCTTCATCCAAAATTAACACCTTCGGATTTGCTACAGCAGCCCTAGCAATCGCGAGTAACTGTCGTTGCCCTTGAGAAAGCCCTTCTCCATCACCTGTAATTTCTGTTTGATACCCATGAGGCAAACGTTTAATAAATCCATGTGCATTCGCTAATTTTGCAGCTTTTACCACTTCATCATCCGTCGCATCTAAATTCCCATAACGAATATTATCTGCGATAGAACCTGTAAACAAATGCGTATCTTGTAATACAATCGAAATTGTTTTACGTAAATCGTCTTTCTTAATATCCGTAACAGGAATCGTATCAAACGTAATTTCCCCATTATTAATTTCATAAAAACGATTAATCAAATTCGTAATCGTAGTTTTCCCAGCACCTGTAGCACCAACAAAAGCTACTTTCAATCCAGGCTCAGCCCAAACATTGATTTTCTTCAAAATAGGTACATCTGGAACATAACTGAAATCCACTTCATTCAATTGAATATTTCCAACAACAGGGATTCTTTCTTCCCCTTTAACCCAATACCATTGTTTTGGATCTGTTTGATCTAATGTCACAGTTCCTTCATCCACTTCAGACTTTTCTTTTAATATCGCAAAAATTCGTTCCGCCCCAGCCATTGCAGCTAATAAGACATTTGTTTGTTGTGACATTTGTGCTAATGGTTGAGCAAATGTTCTTGAGTATTGTAAAAATGAAGCTAATGCCCCAACGTCCATCCCTTGGAATACAACTAAATATCCACCAACTGAAGCGGTTAATGCATAATTGATATAACTAATATTTCCTAAAATAGGGAACATAATATTCGAGTTAAATTGTGCTTGATTAGCTGCTTCTCTTAATTGATCATTTAAAGTTTCAAATTCTTTCAAGACTAATGTTTCATGATTAAATACTTTCACAACTTTTTGTCCTTCAATATGTTCTTCAACAAAACCATTCACTTGTCCTAAAACTTTTTGTTGTTCCGCGAAGAATTTGCCCGAACGACCTGCTACAACTCTTACAATCGCAAACATAATGAAGACCATAATGATTAACATTACTGTTAAAATCGGAGATAAAATAATCATCATCACAAAAGTTAACACCAATTGTAATAAAGAGCTGACAATCATCAACATACTATTATTAAACGCTTGTTGAATATTTTCGAAATCATTTGTAAAGCGAGACATTAAATCCCCATGTTTATTTGTATCAAAGAAACGAATTGGCAATGTTTGAATATGGTCAAATAAATCTTTTCTCATTGTTTCAATCGTTTGTTGGCCAATCGTAATCATAATTTTACCAGAGAAATAATTCGCAATCGCCCCAATGATATAAATCACTCCAATAACTCCTAGCATTTTTGCTAGACCAGAAACATCTTTTGTCGCAATAAAATCATTAATTAAGGGGCGAATAAAGTAAGTCCCTACAATTCCTGCAGCACTTCCTAAAACGACTAATAAAAGAACAGCGAAAAGACTCCACTTACTTTTCCATAAATAGCTCCATAAGTCGGCTAATGTTTGCTTTAAATTTTCAGGACGTTTTGGTCCGATTTTTTTAGCGCTCATCTACTTTCGCTCCTTCCATTTGAGTTTCATAAATTTCACGATACAGTTCGTTATTTTCCATTAATGTTTCGTGTGTTCCAATTCCATTCATTTTTCCATCTTCTAACACAACAATCTTATCAGCACCTTGGATAGAAGAAATTCTTTGTGCAATAATAATAACGGTTGTATCTGGTAAATGATTAAAGAACGCTTCACGAATTAATGAATCTGTTGATGTATCCACCGCAGAAGTTGAATCATCTAAAATTAATACAGCTGGTTTTCTTAACATCGCTCTTGCAATACATAGACGTTGTTTTTGCCCTCCAGAGAAATTTCTTCCTCCTTGTTCTACTTTTGTATCATAGCCATCTGGCATTTCCATAATAAAATTGTGAGCCTGAGCGTATTTAGCTACTTGAATCATTTCTTCTTCAGTTGCATGAGGATTTCCCCATAATAAGTTTTCTCGAATCGTTCCAGAAAACAGTGTGTTCTTTTGAAGAACCATCGCTACTTGACTTCTTAAATCAGAAAATGCATAATCACGAACATCTTTTCCTGCAACTCGAACACTTCCTGCCGTTGCATCATATAATCGAGGAATTAACTGAACAAGAGATGTTTTCCCAGAACCGGTTGGACCAATAATTCCAAGAACTTGTCCACTTTTCACTGAAAAATGAATATCATTTAACACTTCTTCTTGTTGATCTTTTCCGTATGAGAAATGAACATGATCAAACTCTACATCGCCACGAGTAATTTCAGTTGGAATAACGTTTTCTGGTTCTACAATATCTACTTCTGTGTCAATCACTTCAAAAATACGATCCATAGAAGCTTTTGTCATTGTTAACATGACAAAAACAAAGGAAATCATCATTAAGGACATTAAAATTTGTGTAATATATGAAATAAAACTAATCAATTCTCCAGTTGTCATTTCACCATGCATTACAAATTTTCCACCAAACCACATAACTGCAATTGTACAAGCGTAAACCGTTAATTGCATGATAGGGTTATTCCAAACGATGACATACATTGCATGTAAAGCACGTGTTTTAAAGTTTGTATTTTCAACACCAAACTTCACACGTTCGAAAGGCTCACGAACAAAAGATTTCACTACTCGAATTCCAATAAAGTTTTCTTGAAGAATACGGTTAATCCCATCCGTTGCCTGTTGTAATAATCTAAAGCGAGGAAATGCAGTTGAAATAATAAGAGCTAAACTCACTACTAAAAATGGAACGGCCACTACAAAGACTAATGACAATTGCGCATTCAATGATACTGCAAAAAAGAATGCAAATAAAAACATCATTGGCGCACGAGCTAAAATACGCATCGTCATAATCGCGGTATTTTGAACATTTGTCACATCACTCGTCATACGTGTAATTAAGGATGCATTAGAGAAGAAGTCTAAATTCTTAAATGAAAATTCTTGAATCTTCTTCATTTGCGCACTTCTTAATTCACTTGCAACACCGGTTCCTGCAATGGATGCAAATTTTGCACCTAATACCCCTGCTCCAAGAGAAATCATCGCAACGATAATCATTAAAATTCCATACCATAAAATCATCGAAGTATCTCGATTTGGAATTCCTTCGTCAATAATTTTTAACATAATAATCGGTTGCCCAACTTCGCAGACAACTTCCACTAAAATGGATAAAAATGCTAAAAATGGGAAATATTTATATTTTGAAAAATAGGGAACTATTTTCTTTAACATCTTTTCACTCCTCTTCTTATTTCATAAAAAGTATTGTATCTATTCTATCAAGGCTTAGAGTGTTTTTCAAACAATCCTATCAAGTAATTTGTAAAAAAAAGATTGACAATATATCAAAACTCTTTTATATTGTTACCATGTTCAAGTTTAGGAGGTTAACAATTATGAACAAAACATATTCTTTAACATTAATCGCATTGGGAGCAGCGCTTGTGGCAGCATTGTCACCCTTTCAAATCCCTTTAGGGCCTATTCCCATTACTCTACAAACATTAGCCATTGGATTAGTCGCTACCATCTATCGTCCAAAAGAAGCTACATTTGCCATTTTACTTTATTTATTATTAGGCGCTATTGGACTTCCTGTTTTTGCAGGTGGAAAAGGTGGATTTCAAGCTTTCTTTGGACCGACTGCTGGTTTTCTAGTGTTCTTCCCTATTCGCGCATTCGTTACTTCAATCATTGCACAGAGAAAACAAAATGCCGTTCGTCTATTTGTTGCGAATCTTTTAGGAGAAGTTGTCCTATTTATTGGTGGAATAATTGGGTTTATTCTGATTACACATGCTGATTTTTCAAAAGCTATCAATCTCGTGGTACTTCCATTTATTTTGCCAGATTTAATTAAAATCAGTTTCACAACAATCTTCGGACTATTATTATTAAAGAGTCTAAAAAATAAACTTTATTTCAGACAGGAAGCATAATTTTTTATGAGGTTAGGATGTAAAATTCTAGCCTCTTTTTATAGATTCTCTTTTATTCAACATAGTAGGCACATGGGAAAACTTATGGTAAAATACAAAGCATTAGAAGAGATAAAGGAGGATAAATTGTGACAGAATTACACTATATTAGTACTCGAGATAAAAACAATCGTGTAACAGCTTCTCAAGCAATATTAAAAGGAATTGCTGAAGATGGAGGGTTATACGTTCCAACAACAATGCCACAATTATCATTGAACTGGGAAACATTACAACACCAATCTTATCAAGAAATTGCATTCCCTATTTTAAAAGCATTTTTAACTGATTTTTCAGATGAAGAATTACAACATTGTATTCACTCTGCTTATGATAGAACTTTTGATGATCCAGCAATTGCCCCTGTTAAAAAAGTTGGCAATGCCTACATTATGGAATTATTCCATGGACGTACTATCGCCTTTAAAGATATGGCTTTATCAATCTTGCCGTATTTATTAACAACTGCAGCTAAGAAAAATCAACAAGATAAAGATATCGTCATTTTAACAGCTACTTCTGGAGACACAGGAAAAGCTGCATTAGCAGGATTTGCAGATGTACCTCATACAAAAATTATTGTCTTTTATCCAAAAGGCGGCGTAAGTACCATTCAAGAACGTCAAATGGTGACTCAAGCTGGCGACAATACATTTGTTTATGGTGTGAAAGGAAACTTTGATGATGCTCAAACAATGGTAAAAAAACTATTTAACGATGCGGATTTAAACCAAACACTAGCGGAAAAAGGATTCCAACTTTCTTCAGCTAACTCAATCAATATTGGACGTTTATGCCCACAAGTGGTGTATTATGTTTATGCTTATGCACAATTAATTAAACAAGGCGCTCTTAAAATTGGAGAAGCTATGAATGTTGTCGTTCCAACAGGAAACTTCGGAAACATTTTAGCAGCTTATTATGCAAAACAATTAGGTGTTCCAATCAAAACATTAGTCTGTGCTTCAAATGAAAATGATGTATTAGTAGACTTCTTCCATACAGGGACATACAATCGTCAAAGAAAATTCGAAGTAACAAGTTCACCAAGTATGGATATTTTAGTATCTAGTAACTTAGAACGATTAATTTTTGAAATGACTGGAAGCAATGCTGAAGAAACAAAAGCATTGATGGATTCATTAACGAATAATGGTCAGTATCATATCGAAAAAGACGTGTTAAACTCATATGAAGAGTTTTATGCTGCTCGTGCTAGTCAAGAAGAAACAGCACAAACGATTGAATCTGTTTTATCAAAAGAAAACTATTTATTAGATCCACATACAGCTGTAGCTCAATGTGCTTATGATAAATACCAACAAGAAACAAAAGACAACACTTCTACAGTCATTGTCTCAACAGCAAGCCCATACAAATTCCCTCAAAGTGTTGTATCGGCTGTAAAAGACTCAGATGTTACTGCTTTAAGTGATCAACAATTAATTGAAGAAGTTCATCAATTAAGCGGAGTAGAAATTCCTCAAGCAGTTACAAGTGTATTGGAAGCAGAAATCCGTCACACAAGAGTACTTGAAATTTCAGAAATGAAACAATCTGTTTATGACAGTTTAAATATTTAAATTCAAAAAATACCAGCCATTTTTATTTATGGCTGGTATTTTTATTGTAGTTATGCTCTCCCACTCTTTATGATAAAACTGTACCGTCTGCTAATGTAATCGTATATCCATTGAAATTAATCGTTCCTTTGTTTTCTAATGAAGTAATCGTTACATTTCCTGTTAGTGTCCATGTCGCCCCCTCTTCTACTGTAATAACTGCATTATTTTCAACTGCTGTGCCTCCTTCTGCATTTTTTACAATTTGAATGGTTCCAGTAAAGTTTGTTCCTTTGCCCATCGTGAAGTTTAAGGTTGAAACGGTATCTACTTCAATAGCTCCTGATAGAGTTTGGTTATTCGTTGTTAAATCTACTTGACCTCCATTTTGACCGGCTGTTCCCCATCCACGAGTGGCATCATTTCCTAATACTGCTAACAATCTTCCTGCTGTATCTAAGTTTTTAACGGTTACATCTTCTAAATGAATTTTACTATGAGTATTCGTTACGTAAATTTGATCTCCATTTCGTCCTGTTAATGTACCACCTTTCATTGTAAATACAGATGTTCCTGTTTCTGCATCCCCTGACATTGATTGATAAATCATTACATTATGAACATTATTATCTGAAGAACTACCTTGTGTCGAACTCATATTTCCTGTTACATCTGTATTTTCTAAGGAAATCGAATTTTGACCTTCAATCACTAAAGCTTCTGAATTTTCTGCATTTAAAGTAGCATTTTTAACGGTAATATCAGCGGTTGAATAAACTGCTGGTGAATTATAACCGTTTGATGTATACGTTCCTTTATTAACGACTACAGTACCACCACCACGGTCTGTACGAATAGCTGCTGATGAATTTCCTGCTGTTGTAACAGTTAAGTTTGTTGCATTCATTGTTCCGCCACCTGTTGTTTGAATACCTCCTGAATTATCTTTTGTTGTTTGAATGGTTGTATTTTCCACATTCACTGTTGTCTGACTTCCATAACTAAAAATTCCATTTCCATTTTGTGCTGAAGTTAAAACTGTCGCATCTTTGATAGAAACAGTTGCTCCATCTGTTGCTAAAAATCCTGCATTCATACCATAGAAATCTCCATTTTCAGTATTTGAAGTAGCACCTGCACTTTTTTGAATGGTTACTCCATTTAATGTAACAGTTGCTCCTGTAACACGTAACGCATTTTCATCATCTCCTGTTGATTCATAAGTTTCTCCTGAAATCGTTGAATCGGTTGTTACATTTGTTGCAGCTTCTCCTTGAGTAACTTGGTCACTTCCTCCAAAGCCTTCCCCTCCTGGTTTTGCGGGTACGTTTTGTGCTGTTTGAACACTATTAGAAGTGCTATCTGTTTGTGATTGAGTACTTTGACAAGCTACTAAAATACTTGCAATGGTAATAGTTGATAATAATTGTAAAATTCTTTGTCTGTTCATCTTTTTTTCCTCTCTTCCCATCAACTTGTTGTTGATGATGTTATATTAATTCATCTACTTAAAATCAACTTAAAATCATACAAAAAAGACGACACAAAGTTTTTACTTTTTGTCGTCTAATAAACATTCTCTATCTTTTAGATAATTATTATTTAATTTTATGTTTGTTCATTTTTTCTGCAAAAATATTTGTCATAATTTCTCTTAATTGTTCTCTTTCCTTTTCAGGTAAAGGTCCTTCTTGTTTTGCTACTGCATAAAGTTCTGGATATTGTTTTGCTACTCTTGCTACAGTTCTTGTTGTAGCATGTGCTCTCACTAAAAATGGAATTTTCTTAATCCATTCACTTGGTACTAATTCAAGAATTTTTTTAGCTGCTTCTTTATCCGTAATGACAGAAGTTGTTAATCCCGCATTAATTTGTTTTTGTTCATGTTCTGTAAAATCTTTAATATCCATTGTCATCCTCTTTTCTTCTTAAATTTATTTACATTTTTATTGTATCAAGTTACTGCTTTATTATCTATTTTTTGAAGCAATTATAAATTGAATTCTATTTTGTTCAACTAATTCTGCACTCAATTCTAACTGATTGATTTCAGCAATTTTTTGTGCAATCGATAATCCTAAACCACTACCACCAGTGGTTCGATTTCTGGACGTATCTACTCGATAAAAACGATCAAATAATTGATTCACTTGTTCCTCCTTCATCGATTCTGTTTGATTTGCTATACAAAATACTCCAGCAGAAACTTTTATCGTAATGACTTTATCAATAACTGTATATTTCATCGCATTATCGATTAGTATTCTAATCAATTCTTGTATCGAACTTTTGTCAGCATTTACTACACAACTCAATTCCCCTTGAAACTGAACAGATAATCCCTTTTCTTGTAAAATAGGAGATACATCATCAATTATTTCTTTGGAAATTTGAATTAAATCAATTTTTTCAGTTACTATAGACGATTGACTTTCATCATATCTTGCTAGTAATAACATTTGTTCTACTAAAGCATTCAAACGTTTAATTTGTCTTCGATTGCTATCAATACATCGATTTTCTGTACCCATCATTGCTAGTAAATCGTTATTTGCAGATAAAACAGCTAAAGGAGTTTTAATTTCATGACTAGCATTTGAAATAAATTGTTGTTGTTTTTTTACATTGTCAACAAAAGGTTGAATCGCACGTTTAGATGAGAAACGAATCAATCCGTAAATTCCAATTAAACAGATTAGAAAGACAAGAATGCTCACAATCAGCAATCTTTTAATTTGTTGAATTTCCTTGTTAGCATCTACAAAGACTAACAACGACTCTTCATTTCCTTTTGATAAACGGAAACGTAACTTCTGAATCCAACCACTTTGAACATTTCCACTGATAATTTCTTGAGTTTGTTTTTTCAAAACCTCTTCATCAACACTCACTAAATTCGTGCGATTAATTGATTGAATTTGTTGATTGGAAAATGTAATTACTGCATATCGAGTTGACAATTGGTCATCTTTTTTCCATTCAGTTCCTAAAGTTGTCAATTCTTCTAAAAAATTAACAGGTGGATTTGTACTAGGAGCATCGGGAAACGTCCCATTATGATCAATTAACATCGTTGCAACTCTATCAATTTGTTCAATCGTTTGTTGATAGTATATTCCATTCAATAATACCAACACGATAACAAGAACAAGGGAAAAAGAGAGCATTGCATTTTTTACGAAACTTTTTTGAAGTTGTTGAAACATATTTCCCTCCTACTCTTCCACTACAAGTTGATACCCTATTCCTCTTGCAGATTTGATTCTAACATTCGCTTGAATACTTGCTAATTTCTTTCGAATAGAAGAAATATTAACCCAGACAACATTAATTTCACACTCTGCATCAAACCCCCAAACTTTTTCCATCATAAAATCTGTCGATAAAATTTGATTTTGATGCAGCATAAAATATTCCATTAATTGAAATTCTTTATTATTTAATGCTACTTGTCCCTGAGGAGTCTCCATCACATATTGTTCTCGTTTTAATTGAACATTTCCTAAGGAAAGAGTTGAACTAACAAATTGAGTTGGTCTACGTAAAAGTGATTTTACACGAACTAATAATTCTGCAGCCTCAAATGGTTTGGTTAAGTAGTCGTCCGCGCCCTCTTCTAAGCCCAACACTTTATCTTCTAGTTGACTTTTAGCAGTTAACATTAAAACAGGAGTTGAAATTCCTTTAGCACGTAAACTTCTTACCACTTCAACACCATTTTTCTTTGGCATCATCACATCCAAAATAATGACATCATAAGGAGTTGTTTCTGCATAAAAAATTGCATCCTCTCCATTATCCACAACTTCCACACTATATTTTTGTAATTCAAACATTAATTTTAAAGCTTCGGCTAAATCCCATTCATCTTCAGCTATTAATATTTTCATCGCTTTTCCTCTTTTATTTGAATTGTTATCTAATTTAATTTCAATTATTATTCTTTCAAAAATCCTTGTTGTTGAATGACTTCTAATAACGCTAGTCTTTTCGGAGGTAATGTTTCCATTTTATCCGCCACTTGTTTACTGAATCGATCCACTCGATGATTTAAGTCTCTTGTATCATAGTAGCCTGTAATTTCTTCATCATACGCTTCAATATCTTTTAATGGATTTTCTAATGCTTGATATTGATTTTCCATATACATGATTTCTTTTGGTAAGCGTGGTTTTAATTGTGGTTCTTGATTTGGCCAACCTACCGCTAAACCAACTGCAGGAAATGTATATTCTGGCAATCCTAATAAATCGATAATACGCTTAGCATCATTATGTAAACTTCCTAAAAATACAGTGCCCATTCCTAATGACTCTGCGGCTACTACCATATTTTGAGCAGCAATCGTTGCATCTGTTAATCCCGCAATAAAATAATCTGCAGTCCCTTGTAATATAGCTGGTCTATCTTGTGCTTTTGTTAATTGGACATTACGATGATAATCTACTACAAATAAAAATAAGTGGCCATTCTTTTCAACATAAGGTTGTTTTGAAATCTCTGCGAAAGCTTTTTTTAATGTTGGATCTGTAATACTAATAATTGAATAAGCTTGCATAAATTTACTTGTAGCAGTATGTCTTGCTACATTGACTAATAATTCCACTTCTTCTTTTGTTAAGGCTTGATCCTTAAACGCTCGAATAGAGCGATGATTTAATTGTATTTGAATCGTTTCATTCATAATTTTTACCCCTTTATATAAATAGTGGAGTCAGCAAATGACAGAATTTGTTTTTGCTCACTCCCACTATACTAATTATTTAAAATATTTTTTAGCTGTTTCAATCGCTTTATCTTTTATCATTACTTCGCCATATTCCTGTACGACTTCCCAAGATACTCTAGAAAACTCACCGAATTCTCTTAAAAGAGCTAAATCTGCAGTGAAATCTTCCCCTCCAAAAACATCTTGGTATACATGTAGAAAATAATAGTTACTATATCGATATAAAGATGATTTTTGAACATTATATGGATACATTTTTGCTAACTGTACAAAGTCTTCAAATGAGTCAAAAAATACTGTACAATCCAGTGGCTCCAATGTTTTTTCTTTTTCCACCGGAACTTCTACTTTTTTCTCTTTTTTTGGTTTTCCCATTCGATGTCCTAAAGAATGTTGAATCGTATCGACTAAATTTCGAACGAAACGTTCGCTATCTGCTTCAATATCTTTCTTTTCAACATATTTTGTCACATATAATTCAATACCTTCTGGATTTGGCATTACTTGGAAACTCATACCTTCAGAATCTTCAAATTGATCAATAACATCCATCTCAACTAAAATACTATGGAAAAATTCTTCTATTTCTCCAGGATTGGCTAAAAGTTCTGGAACAGATGTACCGCGTTCCTGTAAATCCTCATTTTCAATTCTTACTAAAATAGTATCATCATTAATACGTTCCATTTCCATAATATTCACCTCACTTACATTACATTTAAAAATTCATTGATTATTTTTTTAGAATAGTATTATTGTAACGAATTTTCATAGAATGTAAAGTAATAACACCTTTTCTAGCTATTTCAACTCAATTCTATCATTCGTATTAGCTCAATAATAACTCTACTAATTCTTCAGCAGTAACATTTCCAAAATATTTACGAACGTCAATAGAGTCAAATACTTTAGAAACTGCATCTCGTTGATATTCAATTCCTGTTAATTTTTCTTCTACGTCACTAATTTCTCCAAGACCAAAGAAATCTCCATTAATTTTAATTTCTTTTATATGATTTTGTTCAACATTTAAGTGGAATTCCACTTGTCCTGCTGTTGTACGTTTTGATTGTGTTAACGCAAATTTTGGATTTTTTCCATAGTTCCAATCAGGATTATTAAAATAAGTCTTTCTTAATACTTCAATTTTTTCCCAATCTTCTTCTGTTAGAACATATTCTTTAATCAATGAAGTATCTTCCACTTCGAAAATATTTTTTAATAACACTTCTCTAAATTGTAAAATATCTAAATCTTGGAATTCTTCTGCCAAATAAGGTTTAATATTTGTAACACGTGAACGAACAGATTTAATTCCTTTTGATGCAATTTTATCAGCTTTTGGACGCAATAATTGCGGTAAAATCGTTACATCTACATCCAACATCAATGTTCCATGAGCTGTTAAACGACCGTTATTTGAGTACATTGCATTCCCAGAGAATTTCTTTCCATCAATAAGTAAATCATTTCTTCCTTGAAGTTCAGCGCCAGATGCCCCCATTTTATGTAGCGCACGAATCACAGGCTCTGTAAATTTACCAAAATCACGGAAACTATCTCCATCATCTTCTGTAATAAAGCAGAAACAAATATTTCCCATATCATGATATACGGCTCCACCACCAGAAAAACGACGAACTACTTGAACTCCTAATGAATCAACTCCATCTTGATTCACTTCTTCATAGGTATTTTGATTTTTCCCAATAATAATCGCATTTTCGTTTACATAAAATAACAAAATTGGCTCATCCAATTTTTTCTCATTTAACAAAAAATATTCAATGGCCAAATTAGTCGTTGCATCATAGATTTCTTTCCCATTTCGTTGATTTTTTACATAATACATAACCTAACCTCTTTTCTAATTTACTATCCTTTATTTTATCAAAAAAACGTTCTTAAAGAAAGTAAGCTACTTCATTTAAGAACGTTCTATAGGATATCTGTTTTTTGTGGTTCTATAATTTATAGGGTTGATGGAGAAAATCCACCAATCCTATTTTAGTGTA
>NZ_CAUUHX010000049.1:0-14564 GCF_963545075.1 uncultured Granulicatella sp. | reverse complement strand
CATACTAACTTCTAGTTTTGATACTTAACTAGAAGTTACTTTGAAACTTTACGTAGATTATGTTTTTTCATTTTTTTGAACTTTAATAATGAATTTTTCAGAAAAAAAGAGTATAATAATAGAAAGAGATTACAGTAAAGGGTGTATGAAAATGAAGTTAATTGATATTACCAATAGTCACTTAAAACTTGTTAAAGAGCAATTAGCCAATACGGATGCATTTTTTGTAAAAGTGTATTCATTAGGACAAACAACTGTTATTTATGAAGATGCTGCTACTCATAAAGATATCGTTATTCTCAACCGTAAGCGTCGTGTAAAAGACAATGAAATTGAATTTGTTGTTCATCGTTTGCTTCATACAACTTATGATAATTTAGATATTATTTACGCAGATAATTTTGTTGAAATTAGTATTCCAGTAGAGAAACCAAAAATAAACTTTTCATAAAATGTTTTAAAGAACACCTGTACTGTCACTATTCCATATATAGTAAAAAAACGAGATTGACCTTTTCAATCTCGTTCTTTTATTTTTAACAAAAAGTAATTATATTGTATTGAATTAAAAAGAATTTTCCATGTAGCATTGTCATGAGATTCGCTTCGCGAAGCTGCTGCCGTTTCTTGCTACATCAGACAAAGTCTTAATTTAATCCTTAATACCCTTTTTTGACCTTCCCATTCCAAGCATCATATCCATTTTTCAAAATGAAAATATTTGAATAACCTTTACGTTTTAAACGATACGCTGCTCTTCCAGAAATCGTCATCCCTTGCTCATATAAATAAATCGGTTGATCCTTTCTTAATTCAAACATACGATCCTTAAATTGAGAATAAGGAATATTTCTAGCTCCTAAAATATGACCAGCTCTAAATTCATCCTTTTCTCGCAAATCAATTAATTGACCATGACGTAAGTCTTTACTAAATTCCGTTACATCTAAAGTTTCAGCTGCACTACGACGCATCCAAAATAATACTGCAATATACGCAACATATACTGCTAAAATACTCCAAACAATCCAAAATAACATACAATACTACCTCTCTGATTAAGATTTTCCAATTAATACTAATGAAGCGGCTCCAATAACCCCAGCATCATTACCTAATTCAGCTAAAGCTAAAACAGTTGATTCTTTAATTGGTGGGAAAACATTTTTCTCAAATTCTTCACGAACACCTTTTAATAAAAATTCACCAGCAGCACTCACTCCACCACCAATGACAATTCTTGAAGGATTTAAAATATTCGCTATATGAGAACATGCTACACCTAAATATTCTGAGAAATGACGAATCACGATTAACGCTAATTTATCCTCTTCTTTTGCCAAATCAAAAACATCTTTAGCAGTGACTTGTTGCCCGTCATCAATTCTTGCTTTCAATTCAGAATCTCCAGCATATTGTTCTGCATAACGACGAGTTAAGTTAACAATACCTGTTGCACTTGCTACAGTTTCTAAACAACCTTTCTTGCCGCATGTACAAGAGATTGGATCTTCAAAATCAACTGCAATATGACCTAGTTCGCCACCAGCACCACTAAACCCATGAATTAATTGGTTACCGGCAATTACTCCACCACCAACACCAGTTCCTAGTGTTACAAAAACAACATCTGGTTCATTATTTCCTGCACCAACCCATTTTTCACCTAGGGCAGCCACATTCGCATCATTATCAATATAAAATGATAAGCGTAGTTCTGATTCAATTTGTTCTTTAATTGGTTGTAATGTTTTCCAGTTTAAATTATACGCACCAATAACAGTTCCTTCTAGGCGATTTACTACACCAGGAGAACCCATTCCAATTCCTAAAAAGTCATCTTTTGTTAAGCCTAACAGCGTTAGTTTATGTTTAATCGATTGAATAATATCTGGAACAATATGGCTTCCTTCATCTAAAATATTTGTTGGAATAGACCATTTTTCTTGAATTTCACCATTTTGTGTTAAAATAGCAAATTTAATTGAGGTTCCTCCTAAATCAATCCCGATAATTTTTTTATTCATAATACTCACCTCATAAAACGTATTCAATTTAATTATAGTATATCAGTTAGTAAACAGTTTTCATAGTAAAAATTGTTTTATGCCAATAAAGAATAAGAGGATAAACACAATAATGTAAGCAATCCCAAAGAGGATTCTTTCATAAATTTTTGTTACTCCATCTCCTCTAAAGGTAAAAACAGCTGTCGCAATATATCCACCTACTAAACCACCAAGATGGCCATAAACATCTACTCTACTAAGGAATAAACTGGACAAAAGATTCATGATTAATAAAGCTTTATATTGCATTCCTAATTCTCTGAAAAAATAAATATATTTATGTTTCGTAGATAAATATAAAATAATTCCAAATAAGCCAAACAATGAAGTACTAGCCCCTGCTGAAATAGAAGGGCTAAAAGCAAAACTTGCAATATTTCCCATGATACCACTTAGTAGATAGATTACAAAAAATCTCCCATGACCAACGATACTTTCTAATTGATTTCCTAAAAAATATAAAAAGATACTATTCATTACAAGATGTTCCAATCCAATATGCAAAAATATCGGTGTTATAAAGCGCCAATATTGATGAAAAGCAATAATAAATGGATTATATTTTGCTCCAAAATAGACTAAAACCCCTGGATTTGTTGAACCCCCACTTAATGTCATTATGATAAACATGATGATTTGTATCAATAAAAATAGATTCGCAACTGTTAAATGTTGTAAAATCGTTCTTTTATATCTCTCTTTTTTCCAATAATTCATCTGAATGAATCACCCCTTCCTTTGTAATCAGCATTTGAACTGCTTGATCAAATACTTCCACATTCCAAACAGCTTCATCATAAACTTGTTCCTGATAAGCTAAACTAATGGTAGAAAAGTTCTGTTGTTCTATGAAACGATCATAGTAACCTCCACCAAATCCTAATCGTTCTCCTTTTTTAGAATAAGCCAGTCCTGGAACAATGACTAAATCAATCTGTTTTTCATCCACCCAAACTGGCTGAGTAGGCTCTTCTACTCCAAAGGAATTTTTTTGAAATTCAGTCTTTTCATCCCAATATGCAAATTTCATTTTTCTATTTGGTAAAGTTACTGGAACTACAAGCGTCTTATCCATCATTCTTGCTAACTTTACCACCTTATCCAATGAAAATTCCATTGGCATTGACTTCGTTAATGCAATGATTTTTGCTTCTGTCCATTCAGGAAGATTTTTTAAATAGTCTAATATAAGTTCTTCTTGATGATTTCTTTTTTCTATAGATAAGCTCATCAAAATTTCTTTTGCAATTTTTCTGGTATCTGCCTTATCCATTTTTAAATTTTCCATTACTTCAACCCTTTATCTTTCTTTGTTAAAGGTAATGTAATTTTAAAAATTGAACCATGATTTAATAAAGTGGTTACTGAAATTTCTCCATCATAACTTTCAATCAATTCTTTAGCAATAGATAAGCCTAAACCATTACCGCCTCTTTCTCTTGAACGAGCTTTATCTACACGATAAAATCTTGAGAAAACTTTTTTACGGTCTTCCTCGGTCATTCCCATACCGAAATCTTGAACAGCAATTTCTACATGTTCTTCTCCCTTAGATAAACTCATTATAATCTCTTTTCGTTCAAGAGAATATTTAACAGCATTATCCATTAAAATAATCACTACTTGCTCTAAATGATTTAAGTAAATAGGAATCCATAAATCTCTTTTTAAATCATCATCAAATGTGAATGTAAAATCGGGATATAACACTCGAAAATTATGCACTACCTGTTTCACTACATCTGTAACATTTGTTGTAGCATCCTTATATTGTTCCTTAACTTGAGGAGCACGTGATAAATCTAACATCTCTTGCACTAAAGTTTTCATTCTTTGCAACTCTACTAAAGAAGCTTGTAGAGATTCTTCTAAAACTTCGGGATCATCTTTTCCCCATCGATTTAATAATTTTAAATGCCCTTCCACAATTGCTACGGGAGTTCTTAATTCATGGGATACATCTTCCACGAAGTGTTTTTGTTGTTCAATATAAAAACTAATCTTATCTAATAATTCATTAAAATGTTCAGAAACAATTGCAAATTCATCGTTCTTTTCCGAAACTTTAATTCGCTTCGTTGAAATATTTTCTTCACTGATAGACGAAATGATTTCTTGAATTTTTTTAATAGGTTTTGTCATTTGATTCGATAGTAAGTATCCTAGAACAATCGCAATAATGGCAGAAACAAAAAGAATCAACAGCGCTAGCTGATTTAATTCCTCTTTTAATTGTTTTAAATTATCTAATCGATTTGTAATTGCTAAATAGCCTATTAAAATTCTTGACTTATTAGAAATAATAGGCATAGAAGTTTGAAAAATCGTTTGCCCATTTTTTAATTTCTTAATTTGAGTTTTAGCATCATTTCCAATTAATTCTCCATCATTCCAAGATTGGGTTCTAAAAATTTCTTTTCGATTTGTTCCATACACTTGTACATTGAACTGTTGATCATTAATATAAAATTTCTTTTGATAAACACCATCTTTATCTTTTTGGTAACTATTATTTTGATTCAATGTTGCTACAATATTTGCTGAAGTTAGTGGCGCTTCATACTCTGATAATTTTCCGCTCAATTGTTCTCTATATTTTTCCGTTAGTTCTATTTTTTGATTTTGATAATATTGGATTTCAAATCCTAAAAAAGCAATTGTAACCAATGTGAATAGTAAAAAAATAGTGGTCGAAATAATCAACCACCATTTTTTCCCAACGGAAGTCTCTTCATGTTTTTGTCTCATGATATCCTCCATTATGTTTTCATTAACGACGCATTACATATCCAGTTCCACGAACTGTTTGAATATAACTTTCTCGTCCTGGAATATCAATTTTATTTCTTAAGTAACGAATATATACATCGATAACATTCGTTTCCACTTCCATTTTATAGCCCCATACTTGGTTTAATAAAACTTCACGAGAAAGCACAATATTAATGTTTTCCATTAACATTAATAGTAATTCATATTCTCTCTTTGTTAAATCAATTAATTCTCCATTACGACGTACTGTACGATTTTCTTTTTCAATGACTAAATCACGATATTCTAAAATCGTTTGTTTTTGTACTCGCGCTTCCTCTTCGATACTTAACCTTCTGAACAATGCACGAATTCTTGCTAAAATTTCCTCAATTTCAAAAGGCTTAACAACATAATCATCCGCCCCTTGATCTAATCCAGTTACCCGATCCATTACAGAATCTCTAGCTGTCATAATAATAATTGGCGTTTTTTTCACCTGACGTAACCGGCGTACTACTTCTAATCCATTTAATTCTGGCAACATTAGATCTAATAAAATAACATCCCAATCTTCATCTATCGCTGCCTGCAAGCCACTTCGTCCATCAAAACAAATTTTTGTTTCATATCCTTCGTGTTGTAATTCTAATTCTACAAATCGTGCTAAATTTTTTTCGTCTTCAATAATTAAGATCCTTTGATTCGTGGACATGGATACACCTCTCCCTAATATTTTTACATTCATAACTATCATAACATATTCTTTGTTTCCATTATAGCCCTTCGAAAAAAAAAACACCATCTTAACGAATTTCTTTGACTTTTAACCGAATGAAATGATTAAAATAATTTCGATTTTATATGAATATTTTATAAATCATACAAAAAAGAGAATGAACAATTTCAGTTCATTCTCCTTTTGTATACTATTCTTCATCTAATAAATTTGTTTGACCTAAATCCTCGACTTCTTGAGAGACGACTTCTCCACCAATATTATAGTAAGCACGAATTTTTTGTGTTAATACTTCAACGATTTCTGGATGTTCCGTCAAATATTTTTTCGCATTTTCACGGCCTTGTCCAATTTTTTCATCATTATAAGCATACCATGCACCGCTCTTCTTCACTAAATCTAAATCAGAAGCCATATCTAAAATTTCACCAATTTGAGAAATTCCTTCTCCATACATAATATCCACTTCAGCTGTTTTAAATGGTGGCGCAACTTTATTTTTCACTACTTTAATTTTAGTGTGATTTCCTAAAATTTCTGCTCCATTTTTAATTTGATCACTACGACGAACATCTAAACGAATACTTGCATAGAATTTTAACGCACGACCACCAGGTGTTGTTTCTGGATTACCGAACATAATTCCAACTTTTTCACGCAATTGGTTAATAAAGATAGCAATTGTTTTTGTGCGGTTAATAGTCCCTGATAATTTACGAAGTGCTTGAGACATTAAACGAGCTTGAAGCCCCACATGAGATTGTCCCATATCTCCTTCAATTTCAGCACGTGGTACTAATGCAGCAACTGAGTCGACAATCACGATATCAACTGCACCTGAAGCTACTAACGCATCTGCAATTCCTAGTCCTTGTTCACCAGTGTCTGGTTGAGATAATAGTAATTCTTCAATATTAACGCCTAATGCTCTTGCATATTCTGGATCTAAAGCATGTTCCGCATCGATAAACGCTGCTACTCCACCACGTTTTTGTACTTCTGCTACCGCATGTAAAGCAACTGTTGTTTTACCACTTGATTCAGGACCAAAAATCTCAATAATTCTTCCTTTAGGGTAACCACCTGCTCCTAATGCAATATCTAATGCTAATGAACCTGAAGAAACAGTCTGAACTTGCGAATCAGCTTTTTCTCCTAATTTCATTACTGCACCTTTCCCATAACTCTTTTCAATTTTTTTCAATGCATCATCTAATGCACGTTGACGATTTTCTTGATCTGCCATGTTAAACCTCCATGTCCTCTTAATTCATCCTTATCATACACTATACTTCATACTGAAAGCAAGAAAAAACGAACATTTGTTCTGTTATTTTTTTAATAAATATTTTCTTAGCTCGTTTAAGCCATATTGAACCGCAAATTCACGGTTTCCATTTCGATTTCTTGCTAGATGTAATTCTATTGTTTTTGTTTCTAATTCATCCGCTAATGAAATAAATATTGTACCTACTTCTTTTCCTTCCATTGTTGAAGGACCTGCTACACCGGTAAAGGAAATTCCAAGGTCACTACCGAATATTGTTCGTACATTTTCTGCCATTGCTTCTGCACACTCTGCACTAACCATTCCATATTTTTCTAAAATTTCTTGTGGAACTTGTAATTGATTTTTCTTTACAGCTTCTTGATATGCAACACAAGAACCTAATACATACTGCGAACTTCCGTCTATAGAAACTAATGTCGAAGCAAAGAGCCCTCCCGTTAAACTTTCTGCTGAAGCGATACTTAATCCGCTACTTTTTAATAATTCGCTTGTAATCGATAATAGCGATTCGTATTCTCCATATCCATAGAAATATTCACTTTCAACGGACAAGATTTTTTCTTCTAATTCATCTAATAATCGTTCACACTCTTCTTTTGTATCGCCATTTGCAGTTAATCGAAGCACTACTTCATACATACCTGCATATGGAGCAATGGTTGGATTTGTTTGTTCTTCAATTAATTGTTCTAAATCCGTTACTAATCTAGATTCTCCAATTCCGAAGAAACGTAAATATCTAGATACAAAAGTTTCTTCATTTGAAACTTTTTCTTTTAAATAAGGAATTGCCTCTTTTTCAAGCATCATTTTTAACTCACTCGGTGGGCCCGGTAAAACAATAAAAATAGTTGAATCCGTTTCTAGTGCTCCACCGATTGCTAAACCATTATGATTTTTAAAAACTGTTTCATCTTTAAACGCTAATGCTTGAAGTCGATTATTAGGACTCATCGGACGGTGAGATTGTTGATGGAAACGAATAATTTTATCCATCGCTTCTTCATCTTCTACTAATTCTGTTTGAACAAATTTCGCTAAAACTTGTTTTGTAATATCATCTGTTGTAGGACCTAATCCACCACTTAAAATAATTAAATCACTACGACTACTAGCTAGTTGAATACTTTCAAACATTCTTTCTGGATTATCTCCAACAGTTTGTTGGTAATAAGTTGGAATAGACAACTTTGCTAATTCTCTAGCAATAGTTGCACTATTCGTATTAATCACTTGGCCCATTAATAATTCTGTACCGACTGTAATAATTTCTGCTTTCATACTTTTTACTCCTCATTTATAAAAAATAAAGAGGCCAGGTACTCCCAGCCTCCACCATTAAACAGAAAATGAATCTGCAAAAACATGTTTATTTTTTATAAAGTAATCTACTCCTGAATATACTGTTGCCACTAAACACACATATAACAAAATCGTACCAATTGAAAATGGTAATCCTTTAACTGGAAAATCATCAATTAATAAAAAGATAATCGCTAGCATTTGTGTTGCTGTTTTAACTTTTCCAGGCCATGCTGCTGCCAGTACTTCACCATCATTAATTAATAATAAACGAAGTCCTGTTACAGCTAATTCTCTACATACAATCACTGCTACAATCCACATTGGAATGACACCGGCCCCTACTAATGCAATAAAAGCCGTCATCACTAATAATTTATCTGCTAAAGGATCGGCAAATTTCCCAAAATTTGTAATTAAGTGATATTTTCTAGCTAAATAACCATCTAAAAAATCGGTAATGCTTGCAATAGTAAAAATAATCATTGCTAATAACCAACTAACACTTAAATTTGAATGAAGAACATTCACCATTCCTAAAGCATCTTTTGGAAAACACATAATTATTAAGAACAATGGAATCATGACAATTCGAGCAATAGTTAATCGATTGGCAATATTCATCCTATTCCCTCTATTCCACTGTAATGTAAATAGCCGTAGCACTTACTCCATCAGGAATTTGGATTTCTTGCCCTGCTAAAGTAATCGTACCAACTGGTGTATAACCGAAGTTTAAAACAATTGAATTTGTACCTTCAGGGATTGATCCTACTAATTGTTGTCCTGTAGTTGGAGCTCCATCGGCTACTACTTTTTGATTTGCTGTAATTCTTGCCCATAATTGTGTTCTTGCACGGTTTGTTACTACTAAGTTTGCAGGAAATTCAGCTAATTTTGCTGTATAATATAATGAATTTCCGTTTGCATATGAATAACGAATGGTTGTTTCTTTTGATTCTTTTGTAGTAGTTGTTGATTGTGTTGTTTCTGCAACTGTTGTTTCTTCTGCTTTCTCAGCTGTTGTAGTATTTTGAGCTGTTACAGTAGTTGCAACTGCTGCTGGCTTCGGCGTTGAACGTTTATTCAATAATGACTGTGCAATCGCAAATACAATTGCTACAGCTAACATTCCTAATAAAATTGTAGGTAAATAATTTTTAAATTGTCCCCAAGCTTTTGTAACAGAAGTTTGAGCCTCTCTATTATTAGATAAACGACTTGAGATGAATTTTTTATCTGCTAATACAGATTCTTCCTCAGGAATTCCTCCAGGATTTTTTGGAGTTTCTAATTCAAATTCCTCTAATAATCGAACACCGTCTACTCCAACTGTTTCTGCTACTTGCTTAATAAATGCACGAGTATAAAAGTCTCCAGGCATTAAATCGAAATCATTCTCTTCGATTGCAATTAAATATTTTTTTTGAATTTTTGTAATTTGTTGCAAGTCGTCTAAAGTATATCCTTTTTGTTGACGAGCACGTTTTAAGATTTCTCCAATTGTTTGTTCCATTTAATCACCAACTTTTCATATTGTCATGAAAAGTATACCATAGATTGCATATGAAACAAACTCATTCACTGTGTTTTTTCGACAACTTTCTTCTCATTCATTACAAGATAAACTTTTTCAGAACGAGTAGAACCATTTTTTAGATGAGCGATTAAATCAAAAACTTGACTTTTTCCATCCCATTTAATTTCTACATTCCCAGTAGAAAAGTCTATTCTAGTAGGATAAATCATTTCGTTTTCTTTGACTTCTAAATAATAATCTAAATTTTGAGTCGATAATTCTAACATTATTTTTAGTCGATACGTATCACGAATTAATCGATACTGATTCGCATTTGCTACTCGAATTTGATAAAAAGCAACCGTTACTAAGCTTGTAACAAATAATAATGCTAAGAAAGGGACTACTAAACTAGCTTTTATCTTTTGACGTTTTATCAGATTCTTTCTCACGAGTGTCCTCCTTTTTATGTTTCTCTTTACTAGGAGAAGATTTCTCATCTTGAATAATTTCTTTTTCAATTGAAATGACACGATTCCCTGGAATAAAATAGGTCTCAAATTTTTCGTTATTTCGTAGAATTCCTTTCAAACGTACTCCATCTTTTTCCCCTTGAAGTAGCATTTTTTCATATCCAATTAATAATGGATGGTAACCTTTTCCTTTACCTTCTCCCTTACTAATCCAAAGTGTGGACTTTAACTGATTATTATCTGATTTAGCACGAATTGAATAATCTTCTTCTTGAGTTGGTCTTCCATCTTTAAATTCTGTTTCAAAAGAAACCAAGGGTCTAGCATACCCTTGTAAATGTGTATCCATTTGAATCACCATTAAATGCCACTCTATATAATTTGGAACTTCTAATTTATTTTGCACTTTCAATAATACTTGGTAAACTCCACTAATCAGTAGAAGACTAACTGCAAATATTGCTAAAGCCATTAATTGTTCAATCAGAAGAAATCCTGACTTTTTCTGTAGAACCAATTCCTTCAATCTGAATCACCTCCTCTTGATTACAATGAATTGCAATAGAAGTCGGTGCTGTTTTTGAAGTGGATTTTTTATAATGGGATTGCTCTTTAGTTTTAGAAGATTTTTCATCTTTCTTTATAGACTCATCCTCTTTTCCCTTTTTTTCTTTAGCATAAGGAACTGGTACCCTACGTTCATGTAACTTTATTAATTGATTTGAATATTCATTTAATGTACATGCTTCATTTTTCTCTCTTTTTAAAGAATTTCCCAATATAAAAGATAGTAATAATACGGTTAAAGTTGCGATCATTAAAGCTAATAAAGCTTCTACAAAGGCGTAAGCTTTAATTTTTTGAAATTTCAACATAATATCTCCCCCCACCTAGATGAAATGTAAAATGGTATGAATATTTTTTCCCTTTAAATGTTATTTGAGAAACCTTATTAAACGTCGTTAAATTTCCTGTTTCTCCTCTAAATCGAATTAAAGGAATATTGGTTGTTGAAATACTTTTTGGAATTATTCTATCTGTATTTAATGATTCATTTCCTGGACAACTTAAGTGATAATAATTATTATTAGGATTATTTATTTCTACTGTTGAACTTTTTCCCGTTGCCTGTGCACTCGACTGCACCAATTTCAAATCATTTTCAAACTGCTTAATAAACACTCTTTCTTGATACGTTTCTCCAAAATCCACTATAGCTGGAGGAACTAGCCATAATAATATTATAAGAATACTGAGTGAAACAAGTAGCTCTACAAGAGTAAATGCATGAGATTTCATAGATTCCCTTCTCTTATTTAATTTCATTATTCTTTAGGGCTTTTGGAATCATTATATGCTTTCAATTGTTCAGCTGTTATATAATGCTCTTGTTCTAACTTTTCCGGTGTTGGCTTATCTGTTATATTTTTATCTAATTGATACAATTCTTGCTGATTTTTAATTACTTTCACAATCGCAGCATCTGATTTCTTTTGTGCTTCTTCTCTTTGTTTCGCAATATTTGGGATAATGAGTAGCATCATCAACCCGATAATAAATAAACAAATGAGTAACTCAATTAATGTAAATCCTTTTTTCTTTTTTAGTAATTTTTTCATCTTAATTTCCTCCAATCATTGTTAACGTTGGTAACATTAAAATAATATACATTGACATAATCATAAGCCCAATTCCAATAAATAGAACCGGCTGAACAAGCATAATTTTCTTTTCCAGTGTTCCTTTAAAATCCTCAAATGAATTTTTTGAAAATTGTCGCAATTTAATATCTAATTGGTGTGTTAGTTCTCCTTGAACAATTAATAAAATGAGTGGTTGTTGAAATAACTTCAATTGATCAATCGCACTTGAAAACGAGGTTCCTTTTTGCATTTCATCTTCAATAAATTCTGCGATAGCCTTTGTTAGAGGACTTGTGCCTGCTTGCTTCATCTGTTCAATCATTTGCAGTAATGACTGTCCATTTCCTAAAAAATAAGCAAATTCTCTAGCATATAAAAAGGTGTAATATTGTTGGACAAGACTTCCGACTATTGGGAGTCGAGTTAAAAATCGTAGGCGTTTCAAAATAGTTTTATTTTTCCAATATACATACACTATGCCGACTACAGTTCCTATAAAGAGACTAACTCCTAATACAATCCAAGGCAAATGAACAAAGCCATTCCATATCAAATAAAGCATCATATGGTCTTTAATACTCTCTACTTGAACCATCGACTGCAGTTGCCCTAGTAATAAATAGCGAATGGCAGCTACCATACAAACTAAAAACACAATCAAAATGCACGGATAAATTAATACTTGACGTAACTTCTTCAGTTGTTGATCTTTTTGTATTAAATATTGTCCAATCGTTCGACAAGAAAGTGCAAAAGAACCTGTCGACATGGATAAATAAATTTGTGAACAAATCGAATCAGAATACCCTACAAGATGTAAAGCTTCATCAAATCTCTCGCCCATCAATAAATGTTCCATCATGATACTAATGACGGCTTCTTGTTTTGGAATGAGTAATTTGGCAAATTCCAATGTTTCTTGTAATGTAAATCCCTCTTCTAGTAGTTCCCCTACTTGAGTTAAAAATAACGCTTGTGTTTTGTTAGACCATTTCTTAATAGATTTGGTAGGCTTCGAGACTTTGTTTTGAAATATATCCAAGTGCATAAGCTTTCCTCAACTTTCTATTAAACGGATGTTCCAAAGGATTTAAAAATCCTTCTTCTTGAATTAAATGTTGCAATGAAGTTCCATAAGCAATATCAAATAAAGTAGCCTTTTTCTTTGAAAGAGAAATATGATTACAATGAAAACAACAATGACTCTGGCATAGAGAACAATATCTCGGCACTAACCGCTGTGCCACGACTGCTACTAATGTTTGTCTTAATAAATCTTTTGTAATTCCTAATTCCTCTAATCTTGAGATAACTCCTTTACAATCTTTTGCATGAACCGTTGCTAACATTAAATGACCTGTTAATGCTCCACGAATGACCATTTTTGCTGTCATTTCATCTCGAATTTCTCCGATGAGCATCATATCTGGATGATGCCTTAATGAACTTTTGATGAGCAATTCATACGTAATTCCTGCTTTTTCATTGATTTCTGTTTGTAAAAACAATGGTTCACTCATTTCAACAGGCTCTTCCATTGTGATAACTTGCAAATTAGTATCATTAACACGGTTTCTTAACAAGTGATACATCGTCGTCGTTTTTCCGGAGCTGACAGGTCCTGAAAATAATATTAGCCCACTCTTGTAATGCAACATTCTTTGAAGAAGCTCAATATCTTTAGGAAAATAAGTCGATACCTCCCCAGATTTTTTCTCCTCCATCGATAAATGTAATAAACGAATCACAACAGAAGTTTGCATTTTAAAGTTTGTGATCACTGATAACCTTAATTCAATACTTGTTCCATTTGTTAATTCATATTTCATTGCACCACTTTGCGGTCTACGTTTTTCCCCTACATCCATTCCAGACCGATACTTTACAAAAGTAATCCACCGATTAGCAGTATCCGAATCAATTGTCTTTAGTAAGGATAATTGCTCCCCATCTCGTAAATAAAAACGATACTCCTCCCCAAAAGGCAATAAATGAATGTCATCAATGCGGAATTGGAGTGCTGCCAATAAAATTTCATTCGTTAGCTCCTCCATTTTTCTCCCTCCTTTATAAAAAATTGACTAGTCACTCTATATATACGCAAAAAAATCGAGAAAAAATTTTTTTCCTCGATTTTTTTTAAAATTATTTTTTATTTTTTTAAAAATCCTAATAATGCTCCAAAAATTCCTCCAAAACTATCTAAGATAACATCTTGAATTAATGGGGTTCTACCTGGAGTTAAGCCTTGGTGAAATTCATCTGTAATAGCATATAAAACAGTAATGAAAATTGCAATCATTAAACTCCAACCACGATTTTTCAAATGAATTTTTAGTCCTTTAGACCAATGATATCCAATGAAATAATAAACTAAGAAATGAGCTCCCTTACGAATAAAAAATTCAAGAAATTGAGCATATCCTAAACTTGGAATACTAATCACTTTTCCTGCATATGTAAAATGAATTTTCGATAACATCTCTGAAAAAGGTTGAAATGGTAGGATTGTCTGTATATTTGAAACAAGTGATTGATCATGATAAGGCATTGAAGAACTATAAAATATAATCCCCATTAATACAATCGCAATAATAATCGATACTGTTCCTCTAGTGGTTCTTGTCATAGAATCCCTCCTATTTACTAGAATAAATTCATTATTGGCTACCATATATAAATTGTCAAGCAATTTTAGAAAAACAAAAACTCTTACTATAACACGTAAAGTTTCAAAGTAACTTCTAGTTAAGTATCAAAACTAGAAGTTAGTATGA